>CAYZYR010000016.1:0-27088 GCA_964482785.1 uncultured Candidatus Saccharibacteria bacterium
TGAGGAGGTATTACCGAAATGGAAGGAAAGATAGGAAAAAGCACAATATCAGGAGACGATGATATTTCTGGCATTAAGCTAGAAGAATCCGACATTGCAGACATACCTGTAAAGGATCGTCACCTACATGATCTCAATTTCATCACAACCAGGACAGAGCTTGATGATTTAGCCCATGAACTCGAGGCGGCCATAGCTTTAGAAGACGATGGAGAATCTCTTTATGCTCTCGTAGCCATCGCAGAGGGATATGTCGAAGCCGACGACCTTAGGCCTTTGTATCTTTTGGCTCAGTCATATTACCTCGAGCAGGTTAGTATGGCCGCCCGGGTCGCCCTCTCCAGCATCCCAGATGGCGTTAGAAAAGCGTTTGTCCTTAGGCTACCCGCAGAGACAGTCGTGAGAGATATTGCTCTTGAGATTGAAGAAGAGCTCAAGGAAGCGCTTGTTATCTCCTTTCTTCTAGGAGAATTGAGTTCTGGTATACCTGCTCGCATCAAGGAGACAACTGATCATCTGGTCTCGTCAGAAATCCAGGCCGCTATCAATAGCCCTGCTCTTAGCGTTGCCGCCAGAGACAGTCTCCGTTCGGGTGTCAGTATGGCCTATGGCGAGGTCATACTTACCGCTGTTGATACTGAGAAAACAGTAGAAGCCGAACTCTTAATAAATGGGCTTCGCCAGTTTCTTGGGATCCAACCGGCTGGCAGAATAGCCGCTCGCTTTCTCTATGACCACCTACAGTCGGTCAAAAAAGGCAGACTGTCTTTTGATGCAATGGTCAGTCTAGAGGATTGCCTGCAGGAAATCCTCCAAGATTACCCTGGTCTTACCCAAAAAAGCTCTAGTATCAAACCACCAGTGGGAGAGGTGGCCGAAAAAGAAGCAGGTTATCATTCCTGCGTGACCAGATTCGCCTAGTTCACATCATAACTATTAGCCCCGCTTAGATTTGCCCCTCGCAAAACTCCTAAGCGGGGTTTTGCTTTAAATGCAATCCCCACCATCTCTATATCTTTTATAATAGAAATTTATAATCTTAAAATTAAATTCCCCTCCGTTTTATTTATTATTATCTCAACCCATAAGTTCAAGATCCTTCTTTAAGCAAGCAAATTTTTTAATCTAATCAATCAAGCAATCTTCATAAATTAAAAATAGGGCCGGACGTCACCGCCCGTCCCAAGCCTGATCCAACTTTTCCTACTTCAGATAAAGCTGGATCATTGTATAATTCACGCTAGGAACTCCATCTTCCCTCTTGCCGTAGTATGACACATCAAATTCATTCAACCCGGCCGCCAACAATTTTTTGTCGAACCTACCATGAGCCATAGTAGGATTCCCTTTCGGATCCGGTGTTAAACTCAAAATTTGAGTGTCATTCAGCCGAACAATAAGCTTATCCTTTGCTTGGCTTGATTCCGCTTGAATAGCTACCTTCGCAAACTCAACGCGGTCGATCATCTTCCGGTCCAATTCGAAATCACCCCACACCGCATAAATCTCATACGTCTTATTGCTACTATCGACCCCAACCCCGCTCATCACCAAGGCACTCTTTCTTGTGGGGTAGATCTCAAGAACTTCCCTGCCGTTTTTATGCTTAGTAAAGACATACTTTGTCTTATCGGCGTAGATGTTTTTGTTAGCAGAGTTCCCGTCTTCTCTAATCTCTTGATCTGTCATACTGTCTTCATCACCCTGAAAATCCAAATACAGGTCAAGAAACCGCAGTTTATCATCGCTTTTTTGACTCTTGCTATAAGCGACGGTAAAGCTATTACCCGTTTCTTTTAGATTAGCCACAGGAATCCAGTGAATCAGGGTGTGTAAGTCTTCCTTTGCTGAAGGTTCGAGTTTATCCTTTCCTATTATCGAATCGTTTACCACAATGTAATACGGGCAGCTCTTAGAAGAGACGGTGCGGGCTATGATTACCACTTGCTTAACATTATCAAGTCAGATTTTTTTGAGATTGACTGAGTTTTGCCATCCCCATACTACTGCGCACAACTCGCTTGTATCGATCGAAGTCTTCTTTGTAAAACAAGCCTCATCTTGTGCCAGCCGCAATATCAGGGTCTTTCGGTCATCTCTCCACTCAGACTGAAGCGGCGTATCATTAGCCGACATTCGGATCTTATCGAGTATATTATGTCCGTAAATAACATTTCCCGTCTTCGCCACCCCGCTGACATTGGCCATCGCCTTCTCAAAAACACTCGCTGGGAAAAGTATATTCTTGTCTGCATTTTCTATATCATACTGATAATCAGGATCGTTCACGATCACATGTAACTCACCTTTGTAAGTTACAAAACCGACTACCACTAAAAAATGCGTCAACTTGAAACTCTTGTCCCTGTTGTATTTAGTCAAATACCCGTATTCTACGGCCACCGCTACCGGCCCGTTCTCCTCCACGTAGTCTTTCAACTTCTTTAGGTTCCAACTATGTTCGTGGGTAAAATTGGTCTTCCACAGCGCCTTTGCTGACGGCGTCACTTCATTCCATCCCATCATCTTTCCCTGCGGCGGGGAACCTCCCTTGCTATTCAGATCCACGATCATTTTATAGCTCGGCATCAGGTCCTTATACCAGCAATAAAGCATGACGTAACTTGTCGGACAACAGTTCAGAGTACTCGTGTATTTCTCCGAGAACTGACTCTGATAAGGCGTATCCCAATAGACATCTCCTCCCGCTTCCTCTCCAAGCGTTACTGTCACCTTCTGATTCTCCAGCTTGCACTCGATCACGACCCCTTTTTTGGCCATCACCGGTCCGCCGACCATGGCCAAAACAACACAAACTACCACTACTTTTCCCCATAAATTCATCTCTCGTTTCCTCCTTTTTCATAGAATATGGTGCAGAATTCATTGTGGATTATGTAGGTTACCTGATTGTTAACCGTTCAATATCACATTAATTATAAAAATTATTTTGAACTATGTCTATCTAACTTTCTCCAAAAAAGTTGCCCATTATAAAAAATACTCCTTGCAAACCAATTCTCATCTGTTACAATTATCCTGCTATGGCCAAAAAAATTCCAAAATTAGTGCTTGTCGACGGTAATGCTCTCATTCACCGGGCGTTTCATGCCCTTCCTCTGCTCACCACAAAAAATGGCGAACTTGTTAATGCCGTTTATGGTTTCGCTACTACTTTATTGAAAGTAATCAAAGACATTAACCCTGACTACTGTGCCGTCTCTTTCGATCTAGCCGCCCCCACTTTTCGCCATCTCGAATATAAAGAATACAAAGCTAACAGAGTCAAAGCCGACCAATCTCTTTACGACCAAATCCCTAGAGTCAAAGAATTAGTCGCCGCCCTGAATATCCCTATTTACGAAAAAGAAGGCTTTGAGGCAGACGATATTATTGGCACTATCTCCTCTCAAGCCACCCAGCAAAATATCGAAACCATCATCGTTACCGGCGACCTCGACACCCTTCAACTTGTCAACCATCTAATAAAGGTTTACACCATGAAAAAAGGCCTGACCGATACCGTCATTTATGATGGTGATGCCGTTTACGATCGATATGGCCTTACTCCCAAACAATTTATTGATTACAAAGCCCTAAGGGGTGACACCTCCGACAACATCCCCGGCATTCCTGGAATAGGCGAGAAGGGCGCCACCAATTTATTAAATAAATATAACTCTATCGACGGCATATTTTCTCATCTGGATGAATTACCCGAGCGCATCCGCCAAAGCCTGGACAACAACCAAGAGCAACTCCAGTTAAACAAAAAATTAGTCTCAATAGTCCTCGATGTTCCCATCGAATTTATTCCTAAAAAATGTCTCATCGAAGATTATGACAGAGAAAAAGCCGTCAAACTTTTCCAGGACCTTGAGTTTAAATCTCTCCTGCCCCGCCTCCCATCCGCAAAAACCCAGATCTTAAGCCAAGGAGATCTCTTCCAAACCATCGAGAAAACAGATCAAAAAGTCTCCTCCATCACTTTCAAAGATCACTTAGTAACATCTGAAAAACAGCTAGACGATTTAACCCAAAAACTATCCAAAGCCAAAAATTTTGCCTTCGACACTGAATCAGATTTTTTACATGGCATCCTAATCGGCATCTCCATTTGTTTTGATGATAAATCCGCTTATTATGTCCCTGTAAATCACCGCAGCTGCGGTCCCCGCACCTGTCTAGAAGAAAAACTCGTTTTAGAAAAAATCAGGCCATTCTTTGAAAAACCAGATATTTTGAAAATCGCTCACAATCTTAAATATGACTATACCATCCTTCGCCATGAAGGACTTAACCTATTCGGACCATTCTTCGACACCATGATCGCCTCCTACATCCTGAACCCGGGCTCCCGCAGCCACTCATTAGATAACCTTTCTTTTATTGAGCTAGGCCATGAAAAAATCTCTATCACCGCCTTGATCGGCCAAAACAAAAAAGGCTCGATGTCTGATTCCAAACTCGAAGATATCTCCCGCTATTCTTGCGAAGACGCCTATTGCACTTTTCAACTATGGAAGAAATTTTCTCCCGAAATTGATAAAAAAAATCTCAAAGAATTATTCTATGATTTAGAAATGCCCTTAGTTGCCATTCTCGCCGATATGGAAATCACCGGTGTAAAAATTGACATCCCCTATCTCCAAGAACTCGATCTTAAACTAAAAAACCGCCTTGCTGAAATCGAAAAATCCATTTATCAAAAATCCGGCGCTACTTTTAACATCGGTTCCCCAAAGCAGCTCTCAGAAGTTTTATTTGATAAATTAAAACTCTCCGCCACCGACATCAAAAAAGGTAAAACCGGCTTATCAACCGCCGCCGGTGAATTGGAAAAGCTAAAAGGCGCTCACCCGGTTATCCCCCTCATACTCGAACACCGCGAGCTTTCAAAGCTCTTAAACACTTATGTTGAAGCCCTTCCCAAACTAACCGATTCCGCCTCCAGAATACACACCAGCTACAACCAAACCATCACCTCCACCGGACGACTCTCTTCTTCTGATCCAAATCTTCAAAATATCCCCATCCGCACCGACCTCGGCAAAGAAATCCGCCGCTCATTTATTACCGAGACCGATTTTACCCTTATTGCCGCTGATTATTCTCAAATTGAACTTCGGGTTATGGCTCATATTTCCCAAGATAAAGCCATGATTGACGCTTTCAATTCCGACCGTGACATCCACGCCGAAACATCTGCCAGGCTAAATATCGACCGCCGCATGGCCAAAGTCGTAAATTTTTCCATCATCTACGGCACCAGTCCATATGGACTCGCTCGCGCTTTAGAAATAGACCAACACCTGGCCAAAAAATTAATAGACAATTATTTTACTACCTATCCAGGCGTCGCCAAATACATGACCGAAATCGTCTTCTTTGCCAAGCAAAAAGGCTATGTTGAGACAATTTTTGGCCGCCGTCGCTACATCCCGGAGATTTTTTCTTCCAATGCTGTCATCCGCAACTCCGCCGAAAGAGCCGCTATCAATATGCCTGTCCAAGGTACTGCCGCCGATATTATGAAGTTAGCCATGATCAAAATTGATCAATATCTTCAAACTTTGCCCACAGGACAGGCTAATCTTCTTCTCCAGGTTCATGATGAATTAGTTGTTGAAGCTAAAAATAAATATCTCAACGATGTCGCAAAAAATATGAAACAAATCATGGAATCAGCCTATCAACTTGACGTTCCTATTATTGTCGAACTGGAGTCAGGGCCAAATTGGCGCGATATGGAATTAATCTAAAAAAATAAGGAAGTCGCCAGCAAGCGCCTCCCCGCCAAAGTTCAGCATATTATTCTCAGTCCTCTCAGGGACTTCCTCTCTCATAAACAGAGAAATAAACAAGGGCTATATTAGACGCTCAGTGTCAGCAGTACAAGATAGCACAGCTTCCAACTGATCATCTTAGACCCATGTATAAACATAGTCATCTCTCTCCAATGTCCACCGCAACTCGCCAACACTCTTTTTATTAATTCAAAGGTTGCTTCCACCGCGTCGCAAACACTAAAAACAGTGATCGCCAGCCAAAGAGCCGCCCACAAAGGAAGCTCTTCCAAGAAAGATAAAATACGAGATGTAATCAGAGCAGTTTCGTCCAGCATTAGTTTAAGCACCGTTATCGGGATTTGAACCACCTCTACCATTAGTCTGGCTAATACATAAAGTGCACGCTTTTCCTTTATTAACCCTCTTCTCTGTAATATTAGAAAACACTTGCCACCATCATAATCTATCCCTTTCAAATTCTCAAATCCCAATAACCATCAAGTTCAATTTTTTCAATCCGACTATTACAAAAAAATGAACTAAATTTTCAATAGTCGGGTTTGCTGAACAAAGTGCGACCTTTTTCTAATTAGAGTTCCGAAGAAATCTATAAAAAGCCCAAAAAACACGATTTTTCTCTTTTAAAAATCTTCGATCTATTACATAAAAAGAAAAATTAACTCAACATTTTATTCAAACCAAAAAATTTGCCTCTTTCCCAAATATCCTCTATCCTATTCTCATGGCTTATTTTATTTACGGCGACGACACTTACCGCTCTCGCCAGAAACTCAAAGCGATCAAAGCAAAATATGTTGACGCTTCCTTAGGTGATACTAATCTCGCCCAAATCGACGGCGCAAAGATAAAAGGGGATGAGATTATTCGCCAACTTTGGGCCATGCCGTTTCTCGCTCCCAAGAGACTAGTAATTATCTACGATCTCATTAACCAAGGCTCAAAAGATGCCCAGCAGTCAGTTCAGGAATTTTTACCCAAAATCCCCTCCACCACCGTCGCTATCTTTTATGAAGACAAAAAAATTGACAAGAGAAATGCCCTTTTCAAGGCCCTCAATCAGCCCAAGCTAAGCGAAGAATTCCCTCTTTTAGATCCCTTAAAATTAAGACAATGGATCGCTATTCAATTCAAAAATGCCAATGTCCTCATCGACTCTCCTTCTCTTGATTTTTTAGTCAAAAATGTCGGTCCGGATCTCTGGCGCCAAAAAAACGAGATCGACAAACTTGCAAATCATTCCCCTGAAGGAGTTACTGTCGAAAAAATCAAACAAATCGTCCATACTGATCTTTCGGGCGATATTTTCCAATTAGTAGATGCCCTCTCCACAAAAAATATTCCCCAAATCTTCCATCATATCCACGGACTCTATGTTTCCGGCGAGTCCCCACTCTACATCCTCTCGATGTTCACCTACGGCTTCAGAAATATCATCATCGTTAAAGACAGCCTAGCAAGAAACCCAAAAACCAGCACATTACCCGGTATACACCCGTACGTATTCAAAAAAACTTCTTTCCATGCCAAAAACTATCAAATTGAAGATCTCAAAAAAATATATAAACGTCTTCTTCAACTTGATTATCAAACCAAAACAGGTATAATTGATCCAGAGGCGGCTATTGACCTTTTTGTGCATGAGCTATGTCAGATCGATAATTAGCCGATCAGTAACTCGCCATCGCAAAACATCAATCATTGATTTTCTATGAAAAACAACACGCTGTTTTCTGTTAATCATTAGTTGATTCGGAGGGGAATTGAATATCTTTCAACTCGTCAAGGAATTAGCAAGAGGGATCACCTTTTATAAAAAGCAATTTTATTTCTTCCTGACCCTTTTTTTGATAGGATTATTTTCCTATAGTCTGTTTACATACAAAAAAGAACTCTCAGCTGATCTCATTACAGCCGAAGAATCATTCACTCTTTCCAATTCCCAGGAGATAAACCTTTATGTCACCAAAGATGGCCGAATTATCAAAGACGGCCAAACAGTCTCTCGTATAATTCTCGGCAATCAATACGACGAATTAAGATACAACGTTCTGGACAATCCCGGCCTCTATGTCGACAATCTTACCGTTAAAGTCAAATTTTCTCCCGTCCTTAGCAAAGATATTTACTACAGGACCGTAGCCGCTCATACCGGCTCAGGATTAGACGGCAACAACTTCAATGAAAACATGCTCAATGACCACACTATCATCTATAAAGGTTGGCAGCTTAGTCCAGAAACATCCTTTACTGTTAAGGCAAGATTACCAAAAGGCCTCATCGCTCCACCTTGGTGGAGATCCAGTTCATTCAACATTACCAGCCTTCCTTCCTATATCTGGGTAATTTTAGGCTCTCTCTTGCCAGTTATCACCTTAATTCTGCTGGTTATAATGTTGATTCAACGCCACCTCGCCTCCAAAGTTGAAGTAAACACCTCCTCCTCCATTCCTCCAGAGAAGCTTCCTCCGGCCATTGTTGGCGTCCTGCTGCATGGTCGGATCACCCCAAGAGAATTATCCGCTACTTTCATAGATTTGGCTGAAAGGGACTACATTCATATCTTCGAAGACCATACCAATTTCTCCTTTGGCCGGGGCAAATCCTTAGAATCAGAAAAAATCTTCGATCTTCTTCCTTTCGAAAAACTTTTATTATCTAAAATTTTTGAGAAAAATACTGCTACTGTTAGTCTTCAAAATATTAGCAATGAATTGGGCAAAGATCTTTTCAGCCAAAAAATAGCCCAGGTATATCTAGAAATCTACAACCAAATTTCCAATAAAGGCTATTTTCATCAAAACCCTGGCTTAACCCAGCAAAAATACCGAATGAGCGGCATGATTCTTTTTCTTGTTAGTCTAATCGGTTTTATTCTAAATTCCTTTTTAAATAAAAATTTCCCTTTCATGATTTTTTTCTGGGTTGGCATGATGATTGCCGCTACTTTGATCCTTTATTTCGCCCCCAAAATGCCCATTCTAACCGAAAAGGGACGCCAAGCTCGCCAATCCTGGCTCCAATTTAAAAAATATATGGAAGAGTCAGGCAGTTCTTCTAATTCTGGCGATGACGCCCCATATTCAAAATATCTCTCTTATTCCATCGTTTTAGGTTCTGAAGTAAATTGGACTAAACATTTCGCCACCCACCCTTTTTATTGCCCTAACTGGTACGATTCTGATCCTCAGACAAAAACAATAGAAGAGTTCGCCAACACCCTCTTCCCCCTAATCGCTTATACTAGTAACACTCTAGCCTCCAGCCGAATTCCTGTTATCAATTAGTTTCCCAAACCCTCAAATTATCTATCCCAGTATAAAAACCAACCCCAATCTCTTATAAATAAAAAGGCTTTTGATTTATAAGAAACACTTCCTATATAAAAACTAAAGAGTATTAATATCCAAAAAACATTATTAAAAATCAAATTTTAGTACACTGGCAAACCTATATATTTATAGTCTCTAAACGGAAACAAAATAAAAGTCGATTCCCCGATAATATCTTCTTTGCTCGCCGGCCCCCAAATTCTCGAATCCGAAGAATTTTCCCGATTATCTCCAATCAAAAAATATTGATTATCCTTCAATGTTATCGATAAATTTGGACCGGTCGTATAATCCTCAGGAATATAAGGCTCTTCCAGTGGACGATTATTAATATAAATCACATCATTATTAATAGTAACCATTTCTCCTGGCAGACCGATTATTCTTTTTATGTACCGTTCTTTATAAGGATCTCCCGGAAACCTCAGCCCAACCACCTCTCCTCGTTCCGGATCTCCTTTTATATATCTGAATTTATTGATTAGTGCCCAATCTCCGCTGTGAAAATTCGGTTCCATACTTTGTCCCTTGATCGGGATGATTGATATGAAGAAATAATTTATCAAGACACCCGCCACCACCAACACCACAATAACTCGAGCTAATTCAAAAAAAACTCCGCTCGAATATAAAAAGATGTATTTGGCATTTATTTTCACCCACCCCTCCTTGAAAACCAACTAATTAAGCTTTCTTCGTGCTTTTAGTTGTTTTCTTGGTGGTCTTTTTAGTTTCTTTTTTTTCTTCTTTTGGCGCTTTAACAGTAGTGTCTAATATCTTGCTCAATCGAGATTTAATTCGGGCCGCTTTATTTGCATGAATAGCATGATTTTTAGCCGCCTTATCAAGCACGCTAAAAACTTCCGGTATATTTTCAGCGGTTGCTTTTTTGACAATTTGTCTCACGGCTACTTTAGTTTTTCTATTTTCTATAGTTCGTCTTTCACTAACGCGTAAAGCTTTTCTGGCTGATTTGGTATTTGGCATAAATTTCCTTTCGAAGGATGTTGTTTAATAGTCTCTTCTATAACGACATTATAATATCAAAATATAACCTGTTTGTAAATACCAACTTACCCCGCCTAAATCTTAAATAATATACCCAAAAACTAAATTATACTCCAAGTATAAATAGTTTTATAGAAGAAATATATTCTTCTTTTAATCTATTGAATAGGGCAGAGACAAGCAGGAAAAACGTATGTTAATGTCTTTCCGAAAATACAAGATCTCTTTTGTAAAATTTCCTTGACTTATCAACCTTCTAAGTGATATACTTATACGTCAACCTAGGAGGGGTTTTAATAGAGATCAGAAGGGAATATGTATGGAATTAACCCCAAAACAGCAAGCCATTGAACTTATTAAAAATGCCAATAAAATTCTCATAGCAACCCACCTAAATCCTGATGGCGATTCTTTAGGTAGCACCATTGCCCTTATGCTCGCATTAAAAAAACTCGGCAAAGAAGTAGTTGCCATAACTCCTGACCAAAACCCAGATTATCTAAATTTTCTCCCCTCTCTAAATGAGCTCACTCATAGTTTGGACGGCGCCAAAGATTTTATAATTACTGTCGATCTGTCTAAAAGCGATGTCGATAAATTAGGTTACAAGCGCATCGTTGAAGAAAAAAAACTCCACATCGTTATCACCCCAACTCAAGGCCATTTTGAACCCAAAGACGTCTCTTTTAAAGAAGGAATGTCTCGCTTTGATTTAATAATTGTCCTCGATTGTTCTGACCTAGATCGCCTCGGACCAATCTATGACAACAATACTTCTCTTTTTTACGAAACTCCCTTAATAAATATCGATCATCACATTTCAAATGATCATTTCGGCAAAGTTAATTGGGTCGACCTAACCGCCACTTCCACCGCCGAAATATTAGTTGCCCTACTTGAATCCCTCGGTCGAGAAAAGACTCTTCTCGATCCAGATATCGCCACCGCTCTATTAACCGGCATTACTACTGACACTGGTAGCTTCCAAAACTCTTCCACCACCCCCAAATCATTCACTGTCGCCGCTCAGTTAGTCGCCGCCGGCGCCAAACAACAAGAAATAGTCAAACATGTCTACAAAACTAAACCATTAACTACCCTTAAGCTATGGGGCAGAGTTCTTGAAAATGTAAAAGAAGATAGCGAACACCGCTTCATTTGGTCTACTATTACTCAAAAAGATTTTGCCCAGATTGGCGTCAATGAATCAGGCGGTAGCGGTGTCATTGACGAATTACTAAAAACCGCTCCCAATGTCGATTTTGTTTTACTCTTATCTGAACGCAAAGGCGGAGTTCATGGCAGCTTCCGTTCAGTCGAAAAAGGCATCGACGTCGCCGCCCTCGCCGCCCTCTTTGGCGGCGGAGGCCATGAAGCGGCCGCTGCTTTCGACATCCCCAATACCAATCTCGAAAATGAAGAACCCCAAATTTTATCCAGAATTAGAGAAACTCTCAAAAAATAAATTTAATTAGGAACTAGAGTACAAACTTGTAAGGATGCTAGCTCTCTGAAACCTGGCAAAGGATATTTATTTAGATCTTTATTGTACTTTAAGCTAATAGCAGTCCCCATTACTTCGCTTAAATTAATATTACCTGATGCCGCCAGCAAACCATTCAAGTTAAAACTATGCACGTCAGTATTTACAACTGTAATATTTTTGCGATGTGCATAAACAGCGGCGTCTAATCTCCCTACATTGTTTCCCACAGTAATATCACCTTTTGCTATTATTCCTACCATCGAACCTGACGATGTCGTAATGTTGCCATTAATTCTTAAATTACCGTCCACTACCAAAGTTCCTCTGCCAATAAAATTAGTCGCCCCGAGATCTACAGTTGTACCACTTGTAGGCTTTATATACCACACCCCACCTTCCGGATAATATCCTTGAGTCGAGTGATTCGGTAAATTATCTGCTGTTTGCAAATACCATGTCCCATAACTTAGGCTATTCGCTTCCAGCTGCTTACCCTTCTCTTGTTCAAAATACTTTAAGCGGCTGTCTATTTTAGCCAAAAACTTTTCATTAAATAAATTAATAGTGTAAGGTGTCAAGATTTTACTTGTGCCGGCATCACCTATATTTACCGAATTTCCTGCTATAACACTCGATCCGATAGTCTTAAAGCTACTAAGATCGACTTGACCCTTAGCATATACATCCCCTTCAATCTCTATTTCATTTACTTTCATACAAACTCGATCAGAGGCAAGAAAATCCGTTCCATTGGGTGTAAGAGTCAGTTTTATATCATTGCAAATATCTACATTATTCGGCACAGTCGCTTTTGTCGTTATACTGTAATTACGAATTCCCGAATTTGAATTTGCTGGCCATATAACTTTCCCGTCTGAGGGTGTTATTGTTCCATCTGAACTGATTATATCAACATAGGAAGGGTAATTAATAATATCGCGCAAATAAAGAATACCATTAAGAGGTTTTATCGCTATTCTTCCGCCACCACCTCCTCCATTGCCTCCATTGGCCATAATATTCCCACCGAGGCTATTCCCGTCAAACTCATTATGAACAGTCCCTGCCTGAGCCCCGTCTGATCCTAAGTTTCTTCCAGACCACCCAGGAGCCACTTGAGGAGATCCTGAATTTTGATTATTCCAGATATTTGTTTTGATATTAACTGACCCTCCAGATCCTCCTCCTGGTTCCGCTCCTCCCCCGTATCCATTCTGGCCATTTGATTTTATGCTTGATCCATTGGCAATATTTACTATATTTGCTGAGATATCAATGATGCCTCCGCCCGCTCCCCCTCGCCCTATTTCAGTTCTACAGCTAAACCATTTAATGTCCTCATCATGACTTCCGCCTCCCCCAGAGCCTAAATCTTTCGGATCTTCTACGGATCCATATATTCTTGGGTTAGGAAACGCACTACTAGCGGCAATATTTCCATATCCATTCTCTCCCCCCGATACTCTCCTCCCTTGGCCCCCATAACCTCCACCTCCACCATACCATTTAGTATTACATCCTGAGTCTTCGCCCCCTGATCTACCGCCTGCCCAAGTTCTAAAGCCCGGCCCCCGTCCATGATCTCCATGGCCGCCGCCTCCTGGATAACCTTTTCCAGACACATCAATACTAGAATTACCTGACAATCTTAACTAGCCCAAAACAGAAATTTTTAATCCCGCCCTAACCCCTCCATAGTTTCCCTCGTTATTAGCTCCAGAATGTGTCACCACCGCTCCATTTGCAAGTGTTAAATTATTGAAAAAATACTCCCCATCCATCACAAAATAGCCGCCGTCTAGTGTAAGATTATAAAACAAAAACGGCTTAGAACTATCAAAATCTTCTTTAAATTCCCAGTTAGGTAGAGACTTTGGGTTGCTGGCCGATCCCCCACTTATTATATAATTCGTCGCCGCGCTCGGTATCGTATAGTTAGCAGTAAAATTTGCCGTCGTATTTTTACCTAAAGCAGTTTTGTCTGAAGTTTTGTCTAAAGTAGCCTTATGGACAAACCCTTCATAATAAAAACTTCCCGGGTAGCCATTAAAATCTTGGCCAGAATCATCTCTACTTCCTCCTCCGGCGTAAACAGAAAGCGCCGGATACGCTCCTAATACATGCAGTCTCACGTATTCACTATTATTCGTATCTTCATAAGTATCATATAATTTAGCTGCCCTAGCCAATGCTGGTAAATAGCCAGCAGTTTTAATCCCTATTCTTCCTCCACCCCCAGCCGGTGAACTATTACCATGTCTTTTGCCTCCAGTACCCCCCATAGCAGAGATAATATTACCTATGTTTACATCCATATTCAAATCTTTAGTAATTAAATCAACACTCCCACCCGAACCCCCTCCTTCATAGACATAATTAGCACCATATCTAATAGTGTCATAAACAAATGCCGAAGCATTATAACCTTGTGTCGATATTCGCCCGCTTTTACCTGAAGATGTTTTAAGTGTTATTGCGTTTGCCTCAATTCTAATCCTTCCGCCACCCGCTCCCCCTAAGTTTCTTGTTGCCACCTCAAAACTAATCCTAGCTCCCGAACCAAGCAGATAAGGATGTTTTTTATTACTCTCAGTATTACCATAAGTTAATCCACTGCCAACTCCTCCTCTTCCGCCATATCCGGCTGCTTTTTGCCCATTGTTACCAGGTCCAGCATACCTATGTTCGACAGGAACCTCACTTTTGTTTAAACTGACATAGCCCTTCCCATCTGCATTGATCTGACAATTAGAACCAATATCTAGATTTCCCGAAAGATTTAGATTTAGACCAGGAAGATAAGGATCCCCCGCTGATTTTCCGCTTGGCGCATATGTAGGAGATGATGGATATATCACAATCCACCCATTTGGAACCCAAAAACCTTGCTTATTAAATACGCTGTTATTAAACACTATTTGAGGATCAATTCTATTAGTAACCCAACGAGGAATGGACTCTCCCGAATAAGCAAAATATTTACCCCACAATCCCCCTTGAGTCATGCCCGAATGCTTTGTGGCATGATAATTATGCCCGCCATTAATTAGAAGGTTAGCATCTCCAAAATATAGCCTACTTGAAGGGATTGGATCCTGATTTAATCCTCCCGGACCTTGCCAAGCCAATCTCATTGTTTGATCGCCGCCGTCTTCGTAATACCTAATTTTAATCGGATAATAACCCTCATTCAAAGCTATGTTACCGTTCGTCCATCTCGCCCCAGTATTCCCCCAATGGTTCACAACCAAAGAATTATTAACCCAAACCCTAACTCCATCATCATGCAAAGCCCTGAACGTATATGTGCCAACAGTGTCAATCCTGATCCAACCTATCCATTCAATTACGAAAGAATTAGCCACTTTCATCGCCGTTGCCGAGTGAGAAATATATCCTTGATTTTGCAATGTAATATTGGCAAACCTATGTACTTGACTATTTTCGTCATCATCGATCATTAAAGTCGGATTATATTTGCTGCTTTTATTTTGTCCGTCGACTACAAGACTCTGCCCATCCAAACTATGGTCCCATGGCGCAATCCAATACCCCGCAATAGGCGTACTATAAATTGGATCCGTTGTTGGAAAATTAACATTTGCCCCCTTTGCCGTCTCAACAAATTTACTGGGCAGTAAGTTTATATACAATATTAAAATGAGGGAAATTATTAGAATCTTCTTAATTTTGAAATACATTCCCACTCCTAAAAATATTTACCTATTTATTATATACTGTATAATTAAAAAAGACCAAGTTTGTATTTAAAAGAGGGGCAAGGAAGATAATATCCTTAACAAATACCATGGCTAATAAACTCAAAAAATATCTCAAACTAATAACTACCAATACGAGCAAACTCAGCCTATTGCTTGCTCTGATCATAATTTCTTTAGCAATATTTATATTTATAACCCCCGTTCAATACGCAAAAGGGGGTATTAGCTGTACTTCTACCACTTGCACTGCCAGCGGATCATCGGTAAATATCGGCACCAGCACTGCCTATGAAAACAAACATCTTGTCATCGATAATGTTAAGGTCTATGTTGCCGGCGACCATACTTTTAAAAGTGTTACCATAAAAGGTTCTCGCGGCATTTTAACTCACCAGCCATTTATTAATACCGATAACGCCAGCTCCAACAAAAAAATCAGCATAAACATCCCCTATACTGCAGGAGCAGAAGACACCGGAAACCTCATCTTAATAGATGGCGGTAGTATTAATGTTGATGGCGCCGGCTACCAGGGTGGCGAGCCAGGCCAAAAAGGCGCCGGTCCTGGATCATCAAACGGTATTTCGTACGATACTCGTGATAAATACTCTGATGGTAAATATAAAAGACGGGGCGCTACCGGCGGTGCCAGTTTTACTACTAAAGGTGGCAATGCCACTATCCCCACCAGTCGCGATTTAACCATTAGTACCAATAGCGGCCCCGTCTACAGCATAGGCTCATCCCCAAATTTCGAACCAGGATCAGGAGCTGGCGGAGTCGATATATACTACAGCAAAACTCCCGCCCTAAGGTCTCACGACACCCAATCAAGCGGTGGCTCCGGTGGCGGCCGGATCTATATCCACGCTGGCAAAGATATCAAAATATTAAGTGGCACCAGCACCATAAGCGCCAACGGTTCCAATGGCACCCACATTAAAACTAGCGACAATAATTATACTGCCTTTTCTGGAGGAGGCTCCGGAGGTATAGTCTGGTTAAAAGCCGATAATAATTTCATTTACCCATACTCTTCCTCACTTCAAACCATTAATATAAATGGCGGTAACAATGTTACCGTCGGCTCAGACGGAAAAACCGAGTTTATTGCTAGTAACTATTCTTCTAGTAATCGATTTTATAATGTTTCAGCCAAAGGAGGAAATGGCAGTAATGATCGGTATGGCCGAGCTTGCACCTCATCCTCTTCAAGCTGTGCCGGAGGCGGAGCCGGAGGGTATATCCATCTTGAAGCCTCTAGAATAATCAGAGAGTGCTATTTGGAGAATTATAACAATATTCCAGCTGCTTGCGAAGGTAAGGATGTTATCATAAGGAACTCAAGCATCGATATTAGCTTAGTTAAAGTTAATCAAACAACTAGAGTTTCTTGCAGCAGTTCTTCTGATCCTAACTGTGACACCAAGAGAAAATTTAATAGTCTTACATTACATGATTCATCAATTACCCATCCTGTCATAACCAGAGACGAAGCAAGAAGCGAAGATACTAATAGCAATCGGTCTTTGTCAGATGAAACTACCGGCATCGTTCGATGGAAAAAAGTTGACCTAGAGGTAATCAAAGATATTGTACTAAATAATTCTGTTATTAATGTCTCTGGCAAGGGTTATCCTGGCGGATACGGAGACGGATATTATGTCCCATCTGGCATATCAGTAAATGGATACGGTCCCGGGGGAGGCAATGGAGGCAAAGTAACCATCGGCTGTGGTGGTGGTTATGGAGGGCGTGGTGGCCGTTATGGTTGGGACTGGGATACTGAGATAGTTAAGTCAGGCAAAAACCTTCCTGCCTATTTCTCCGGATTAATTTATCCTAATCCTTCTCCTGGGAATGGTCCAAATGGTCAGCCCAGTCCCCTTGCTTCAGTTCTCAGATTTAATTTCGACCCCAAAGATACAGTTAATAATGAACAATTCGAATGGGGATCCGGTGGTGGCGGATCCTGGATCGAATTCGGCGGCAGAGGTTATCGTCATAAAAACGGCGGCGATGGCGGCGGTAAGGTAAGATTGATAGCTGAGAATATTATTTTAAAGGATATCTCAAGTAAAATTTTAGCTAACGGTGAAACCACTAGTTGTGGCTCGACTGGCGAACCTGGTGATGGTTGGTGCCATGACGCCGGTTACTGCTCTGCTGGAGGTGGTGGAGGTGCCGGCGGTTCCATTTTAATCTATGGAAAATTAACTACCCCGACTATTCTATCAGGAGGATCTCCCGTCTCAGCAATGCATGGCGGAAGTCGCATTAGCAATAGTACCAATAAAAATAATTATGGTTCAACTGAAGGTCTCATCTATCTATCAAACTTACCAGTTATAACAACCGGTACCACAAACAATTACACTAATGTCTCAGCAGAAGGAGGAAATGGTTCAGGTGGTTGTGATGGTACAGCATATGTCAATGGCGGAGGCGGCGGACGGATTGTCCTAGGTAGTCCGGTCGGCACACTTCAAATCACCATTAAAGATCATAAGGGAAATCCGCTCAATGCTAGTGTCCAAGTAACCCAATCCGGAAACATCTTATTCAATAATGGTATAGGCGACGATGGTATCGAGAATATTATTCTTCCTACAAATGATACAACTAGTTACTATACCATTACTTCAGCTTATAGTTCCTACGTAATCGTAAGCAGTTCAATAAGCTTAAATCAGATTTTAATTGGTGTTGGAACTACAAATCTAGACATTGTCATGGCTCCTCCCCCAAGCAGTGTTAAAGGCGATATCTACTCAGGGGGAACATCAAGACTAAATATAGGAAATATTCTTTTAGATAAAAAAGCAGTAATAGCTTCAAAAGTTGACATTGAAAATCCAACATATCACTGTCCTTACACTGCAGAAAATGATAAATGTAAGTTTTTAACCTACTATAATAGCAGCATTTGGGCTAAACAAGAAAAAGAACTCAATTCTACTATTAATAAGCTAATCAAAGAAAAAGCTTCAATATATACTCCGACAGGCAATCTTACTAACGGCCGGTGGTATCTAAATTCTAAATTACTGAGCCCATTTAGTGCTCCCGGTACTGGCCAAAACGGAAAGTACAAAGAAGGCGGCGTCTGGTATGTTCAAGGCAGCCTTACCATAGGGAACAGTCCCTCTAATCCAGCCACAAATCCAGGTGGTATTACATTTCAAGATAGAGGAACTATAATTATTTCCGGAGATTTAACAATAAATGGCAGTATTAATTCAGCCGACAGGAATTCCGATTCTCATCAACTAGGCATTATCGTAATGGGTAAATTAATAATTAATAATCCATCAAACCTTCCTCAAGTCATCGATGCTAATATTTATATTTTAGGAAACAATGTAACCTCCCCCAACCAATCAATAAGCATAAACGATAGAAGATCAAAGTTAGACTTTTACGGTCTGTTAGCCACCCCCAAATCAATTCGCTTACCTGAAAATGCCGCAGGATCCCAAATTTCCTACAACCCAGCTATAATCAAGAATCCTCTGCCCGGTTTTTCTTCTGTTACCAGTCTGATCTCTTCGTCTGCCGACTAAACTTATATCCAGATTTATAAATAAGATCATAAAAACAATTAGCTGTCATTACTCTTGCTAAATCCCAAATTATATGGTAATATTTCTTCGTGGAGGTACACACATGTCTCGTAACGCCGATTTATTAACCAAATACAAAACACACAAAGAAGATACAGGCTCAACCTCTGTTCAAGTTATTCTCTTAACAGAGAGAATTAATGATCTTTCCGATCATCTAAAAGAGCACAAAAAAGATTTCGATTCACGTCGCGGACTTCTTAAAATGGTTGGCCATAGACGCGCTCTTTTAAATTATCTTCGCCAAAAAGAAGCCAAGAGATACGAAGAACTAATTGCTGATCTCGGTCTTAGAAAATAAACTCAGATTCATTCTGAGCATAGAGAATAAATATTTATTACCTGTGCTCAGAATGAAAAATAATCTCAAATTTTATTCCATTCTGACGAACACAATTTTTTAATTAGGAATCAGAGTTATGGAGTGAGGATCCTCTTACTTCGCACCCTGATTCCTAAAAAGGAGAAAAATGGAAACTCAATCATATACTATACCTTTTGGTAAAGAAGAACTTGTTATTGAAACAGGTAAGCTAGCCAATCTAGCCGACGGCTCAGTCACTGTTCGCTGGGGCGATACCGTTGTTTTAGCTACCGCCGTCATGGCTAAAGAACCCAAGCCCGACATCGATTTCTTCCCTCTAACTGTCGATTATGAAGAAAGACTTTATGCCGCCGGAAAAATTTCTGGTTCCAGGTTTATAAAAAGAGAAGGCCGCCCTACCGACAATGCTATTTTGACCGCTAGACTGGTCGATCGCTCGATTCGACCCCTTTTCCCCAAGGCTTTCCGCCAAGATATCCAAGTCATAATCACCGTTTTGTCATACGACCTCGAGCATGACCCTGCCATCATCGCTATTACCGCCGCTTCCGCCGCCCTCATGCAAACCGCCGCTCCTTTCGCCGGCCCTATTTCCGCCAGCCAAGTCGCCTACATCGATAAAGAATTTATTCTCAACCCTACCACTACCGAATTAGCCAAAAGCGAAATGGATCTGGTTGTGTCTGGGACTGCTCAAAAAGTTTTAATGTTAGAAGCCGGTGCCAATCAGATCAAAGATAACATTTTTGAACAAGCCATTCAATTTGGCCACCAAGGTTATCAGAAAGCCATCGAAATCCAAAACAATCAAAACAAAAATATCAAAAAAATCGAAATATCAGAAATAGAAAATCCGCTCAAAGACGAAATCAAAAAAACCCTGGGCGACAAGCTTTCAAAAGCAGTCCGACAAACTGACAAAACTTCTCGAGCCGAAGCTATTTCCACTCTTCTTGAAGAACTGACAGAAAAATATTCCGATGCCGAGGATTATTCCGCCTCAAGGGTCAAGTCGATCTTAGACGAATTAATCGAAAAAGAAGTTAGAAAAGCTATTTTAGAACAATCCATTCGTCCTGACGGCCGCGCTATGGACCAGATCCGCCCCATCACTATCGAAACCGCCGTTCTCCCGCGAGTTCACGGTGTCGGCTTATTCACTCGCGGTGAAACTCAAGCTCTCACCATCGCCACTCTTGGCGCTCCCGGTGATGAACAAATGATTGATACTATGGAAGAAGAAGGTACCAAGCGCTACATGCATCATTACAATTTCCCGCCTTTTTCTACCGGTGAGGCCAGACCTCTCCGCGGCACCTCTCGCCGCGAGATCGGCCATGGCGCCCTCGCTGAGCGCTCCTTAATTCCCGTTTTGCCATCCAAAGAAGTTTTCCCTTACACTATCCGCCTTGTTACCGAAGTCCTTTCTTCTAACGGCTCTTCGTCCATGGCCGCTACTTGTGGTTCAACTCTAGCTCTGATGGATGCTGGTGTTCCAATCACCGAACCAGTTGCCGGTATTGCCATGGGTATTGTCAGCGAAATTAAAAACGACAAAGAAACTTACAAAATACTAACCGACATCCAAGGCGTCGAAGATTTCTCCGGCGAAATGGATTTCAAAGTCACCGGTACCAAAAATGGCATTACCGCTATCCAATTAGACGTCAAAAACCAAGGCCTCACTCCTGAAATGATCCACGATGCTCTATCAGACGCCCGCACTGCCCGAAATTCAATTTTAGAAATGATTAAAATTCATATTCCCCAGCCTCGCCAAGAACTTTCTCCCTACGCTCCTCGTATCTACCAAACAACCATTAACCCTGAAAGAATTGGTGAACTTATCGGTCCCGGCGGCAAAAACATCAACGGTATTATCGAACAGGCCGGCGGTAAAGAGGTTCTTGCTATTGATATTGAAGATAGCGGCACCGTCTACATCTCCTCCGCTAATGCTGAGGCTGCCGAAAAAGCCCTTGCTCTTGTCGAAGGTATGATGAAAGAAATTAAAGTCGGCGAGATCTACACCGGCCACATTATCCAGATTATCAAAGACCGCATGAAAGGTACCGAGATTGGCGCTGTTGTCCAGCTTACTCCAAGTCAGGAAGGAATGGTTCATATTTCCCAAATCGCCCCCGAAAGAATCGCCAAAGTTTCCGATAAAGTTAGAGTCGGCGACACTGTCACCGTCAAAGTTATGGAAATCGATACTGAACGCGGCCGCATTTCTCTCTCCATGAAAGCTGTTACTCCTCAACCCACCGACGATTTTCAACCGCTTGATCCTGAAAACAACCATCGTCGCTATTGACATCTGCAATTAAATAGTTTATAATTTATGCGTAATATTTACTCCAATCTTAAAGGGGAACAGACTAATGAATGACGCTATTAGTCAAATAGCTAATTCTATGCAGGATTGTACTCGATGTCCGCTTTACAAAAATCGGATCAATGTTGTCCCGGGCGAAGGCAATCCCAAAGCGCAAGTTGTTTTTATTGGAGAAGCACCCGGTCAGCAAGAAAATAAACAAGGCCGTCCATTTGTCGGTCGCGCCGGGAAATATCTTGACGAGCTTCTTTTATCGATTGGCTGGCAACGATCTGATATTTTTATTACTAATATCGTTAAAGATCAGCCTCCCGGAAATCGCGATCCTCTGCCAGAAGAAAAGAAGATTTGCACCGACCTTTATTTAACAAAACAAATAGAAGCCATTAAACCAAAAGTGATAGTAACACTCGGCCGCCATGCCTCAGCTTATTTTTTACCAGATATAGGCGGCATCAGCCAGATACACGGCCGCGTATATCGCCGAAAAAACGGGATCATTTATTTCCCCCTCTATCACCCCGCCGCCGCTTTATATAATTCCCAGATGAAAAAGACGCTGGAAGCAGATTTCAATAAATTACCCAAAATAATAAAACTAATAAACGAACAACAAAAATAGAAAGGTAACGAACTAATGGAAAAAACTAATCAAAAAATAGCTAAAGAACCTCAAACTCAACCTCAGATTCAATCACAGCCTCAAATTCAAACTCAGGCCGCTTCTTTTAGCGCTAAACAATTCACCAAAAATAGTGTGAATAATAATCTATATAACAATGGGAACAGCAATGGAAATAACAACAATCCTCAACAAGATCAACCAAAACTGATCAAAAAAGCTCCAACCAACAAACTTAGAATTATTTCCCTAGGTGGTCAAGATGGCATCGGTGATAAAAATATGTACATTTATGAGTACAACAATGATATCATCATTTTTGACTCTGGAATGGGTTTCCCTGATGCCGACATGCTTGGTGTTGATTTTGTCATTCCTGATATCACCTATCTCGAAGAACGCAAAAAAAACATCCGTGCTATTTTAATTACTCATGCCCACGAAGATCATATTGGTTCTCTGATTTATACTTGGCCAAAACTTGGCGCCCCTATTTACACCGCTCCTCTTACCGCCGGATTTCTCGAAGCCAAATTCGAAGAAGCCGGTATCAAAGGCGCTAAATTTAATATTATAAAACCCGGCGACAAATTCAAACTTGGCACCTTTGGTATTGAGGCTATTCACCTTACTCACTCTGTGCCCGATGTTTTAGGATTTGCTATCAATACGCCTGTCGGAAATTTCCTTCATTTAGTTGACTGGAAAATTGACTATACTCCTGTTTTCGGCAAGCCGACCGATGTTGTCAGAATTGCCGAATTAGCTGGTGAAGGCATCCGCGGACTTTTAACCGACTCAACAAATGCCCTAACTCCCGGCTATACCATTTCTGAACAGGTCATTTCTCAAACCTTTGACCATATCTTCAAAGACACCAAAGGTAGAATTATCATTTCTTCTTTTTCATCTCAGATCACCCGCGTCCAACAAGTTATCGACGCCTGTGTCAAAACTCGTCGCAAACTTGCCATCGCCGGTCGTTCCATGGAAAGAAATGTCAATATTGCTATGCAGCTTGGCTACCTGAAAGTGCCTCAAGGCTTACTTCAAGACATCCGTCACATCAATCGTTTACCAGACAATGAAGTCGCCATCATGTGTACCGGTTCCCAAGGCCAAGAATTCTCCGCTTTAGTTAGAATGGCCTCCGGCGAACACCGCCAGATCCAAATCAAAAAAGGCGACACCATCGTCATCTCTGCTTCTCCAATTCCTGGCAACGAAGCCGCCATTGACGACACAGTTAACAATCTTTACCGTCTTGGCGCTCGCGTTATTCTAAATAAACAGCTTGATGTCCACGTCTCCGGACACGCTAATCAGGAAGACCTCAAAACCATGATTGCTCTAGCTAAACCAGAATACTTTATCCCGGTCCACGGTGATTATCACCACCTGGTAGAACACGGTAAATTGGCCGAAAGTATGGGTGTAAAATCCGATAACATTATTATCTTCGAATGTGGCCAAGTCGTCGAATTCGACAAAAAAGGCGGAAGCGTTACCAAAGAAAAGATACAGCACGGCAATATCTTAGTCGACGGCTCTGGTGTCGGCGATGTCGGCAATATCGTTCTTCGCGATCGTCAAGCCATGGCTAAAGACGGCATCTTTGTCGTTATCTTGACTGTCGATCATCGAACCGGAAAAGTCATGACTTCTCCCGACATCATCTCTCGCGGTTTCATTTATATGAGAGAAGCCGAGGATTTGATCTATAAATCCCGTCAAGAAACACGAAAACTCTTCACGCAAGGTTATGAAAGAACTCCCGCTAATTACGAAATGATCAAAAAATACATCCGTGACGGCATGAGCGATTTCTTAAATAATGCCACCTCTCGCCGCCCCATGGTTATTCCTGTTGTCATAGAGGTTTAACTCCTTCATCACCCCAGAATCGAATACAATTCAACATTCGAAACCCATCTAAAATGGTTTCTATCTTACATTTTATAATCTATTTGATAAGATAGTTAGTTTTTAAGCAATATTACTATAGCTTATCAGTGGTGGAAATTATAAGAGGATGAGGAACACATACTAGTGTCCCCATCCTCCTACATAAAAATAACCAAACATTTTTATTAAAATGAACTCCATGTATCCTTGAATCCTAAAAAAACTGCAAGATCTCTTTTGTAAAAAATCTCTCAAAATTCCTTTTAAACAGACCAAACCTTGTCACCTATGCATAAGTTGCGATACATATTGGACTCCTACAAAGTAAGAAAGGGGTCCGAATGAGTCATCTGCGCTCTAATGCCTACTTCCTTTACAAGGGTATTGCAGGGTATAAAAGATTCATGAAAATACTAACCAACTCCAAGCTGTGTAAAGACCATCCGGAGATCAAGGATCGGATTAAGACCATTGTTTTCTTCGACAAATATGGTCTCTCTCCCACTCACGATGCTTTCCATATTTCCCGTTCTACGATATATTCGCGGAAGAAAAAGTTAAGAGATGTCAATGGCAGCTTGCATAGTTTAGCCAATGACTCTCGTAAACCAAAGGAAGTCAGACGTATGTATGTGGAAACTAAAATCTATGAATTCATCCGCGATTTAAGGCAGAAATATCCGACACTTTCCAAAGACAAGATCAAGCCTCTTTTGGATAACTTTTGCAAGGACAATAGTCTGTCAACTCTTTCTTCCTCCACCATCGACAAGATCATCAAGCGCCATAGCTGGTTTTTCTATCTCTATGACAGAAGCAGAGTCAAAAAGAAGCAGCAGAATAACAGTGCGAAGAAGTTTGAAGAATGTACAAGTTCTATCGTCAATCATTTCTAGTATTATTTAACTCATTCTAGATTTACAAATTATTCAGTTTAAATTATATCGTTTTTAAAAAAAAGAAAAGCCCGAGCTTTCGCCCGGGCCGCAGCGGTAAGCTGCGAGTACGTAAGGTTAGTGGTTACAGAAGTTCACTTCGATTCTGCTGACCAGTTCTCTGATCTCAGGGTCATCGTGCTTCATCCAGCGGTCGAGGATCTCGCAGAACCCCCTGTCACCCACTTCGGTTTTCGAAGAAAAGTAAAGATAGTCCCACGCCGCCTCCTTGCACTTTCGTAGAAGTGTCTCTTCTTGCGGTGCCGCAACCGCTCCCCGCTCCTTTGACTGCTGAATTTCCTCTTTGCAGCGAGGGATCAGCTGAAGCAAAGCTTCGAATGAAGGCGAGTGAAGCGTCGTGCTGGTAATAACCTCCAGCAGTGCTTTTCTCACGAACAGCCCATACTGCCACGGCTCGAGTTCGTAAATTCGAATCAATGGTTCCTCGACAACCTCGTAATCAAAAGAGGAGCGACCGTAGCAAACACCGGCGATGACCCGCAGATGCGCCGCCATAAAATGCTCGGTAAATCCGCGGATGTCCTTGTTGGCAGGGCTGTTCAGAATGCCTGCACACTTGATAACTGCCTGGATTGCCTGCTCCAAGATCGATAGAGCCGAATTATAAACATCCTGGAAGTCCTGCGTCTCGTTCTTTACTCTCATCATATCCTCCTGTATCGTTTATCACCCGAAGTTGAAGTAGCATTATCAACCTAAAATTATACACAAAAATACCCAATCTGTCAATAGGTAGGTTAGATTTGTGAATTCTAGACCTACTGCAACACTTGGGATAAAATAAGCTGTTAAATCACAAGCGGAGCTGGAATGCAAAAATTAACTTTTTACGATCGTCAGAGAATCGAATTTTATTTAAAGTTCAAAAGGGTAAGCAAACGGAGTATAGCTAAATTAATTCATCGAGATCATAGTGTAATCATTCGCGAGATTAAACTCCACAAGCCACAATTGGGTCCCTATAGCGCCGAACTAGCACAAAAGGCAGCAAAGCGAAAAGCAAAGAATACCAATAAGAAAAAGTTAGATAAATGCCAAGAGCTTAAAGACTATGTTAAAGACAGATTACTGGAAGATTGGAGTCCTGAACAAATAGCCGGCAGGCTCATTGAGCATCCGCCTCCAGAAATGAAAGAAGCAAAAGTAAAGACAGTTTCCACGGAACCGATTTACCAATTCATTTACCATGAAGCCAAAGAAGGAGGAGAAAACAGAAAGCTCTACAAGCACCTCAGGCGTAACCAGCCAAAGCGACAAAAACGAGGACAAAGGAAGTCTCAACAGGTTAAAATACCGGATAGAATATCTATTCATCAAAGGGAAGAAGTAATAAATCTCAAACAAAGATATGGAGATTTTGAGTCAGATAACATTGAAGGGAAAAGAAGCACGCCTCCAATATCTATCCAAAGAGAGAGAAAAACCATGTATGTGGTAATACATAGACTAAAGAGCAAAGAAGCCAAAGAAACGAATAAAGTACTTGAAAAAACAATTAAATATTTCGGTCAAAGTTTTGTTAAATCCATAACATTCGACAATGGCTCGGAGGATTTCTACCACGCGAAACTTAGACAAAAATATAACATTAAAACATACCACTGTGACCCTTGCTCAGCTTGGCAA
Organism: uncultured Candidatus Saccharibacteria bacterium; assembly: GCA_964482785.1. Classification (GTDB taxonomy): domain Bacteria; phylum Patescibacteriota; class UBA1384; order VFKW01; family VFKW01; genus CAYZYR01. The sequence continues at coordinate 26,751 of CAYZYR010000016.1, forward strand.
AAAGGCGCAGTGGAAAATACCAACGGACTAATTAGACAGTATATTCCAAAAAGAGCGGATACAAAAAAGATAAGTCAAAAATACATTAAATTTGTACAAGGCAAGCTAAACCAAAGACCAAGAAAGTCTCTTAATTATTTAACACCTGAGGAGGTTATGGATACAGTGTTAAAACAAAGGGTGGTGCACTAAATTCTAGAACTCACTGTTAGCGCCCTAATTCCCGGTTGTTTTTTACAGAAGAGTTTCTCTGTACTATCCTCGATTTGCGGAGGATAGAATGAAAAAACATGTAAAATGTGTTTTTTGTGGTAGTTTAAAAACTCGTCGGAATTCAA
>CAYZYR010000017.1:0-23952 GCA_964482785.1 uncultured Candidatus Saccharibacteria bacterium
AGATAAGGCAAGCTTGGTGGCAGCGGCGTTGGGAGGGGAGGTGTAGTGGAGGATGTGTCCATCTTGTCCCACAGCTATAATCTCATTGTTATATATGGCTGAGGTAAATAGTTGGGTTCCAGATAATTCTTTTACAGTCCAGGCAATACCATCTTCCGATACTGAAACAAGACCCGGCATCCCGACAGCGACAAATCTATCTGCAGAGGCAACTACGGAGGAATACATATGTAGAGTATTTAAATTGATAGCTCTGATCCAAGATTGGCCATTGTCGGAGTAGTAAATTGATCCATTGTAACCAACAGCGACAAAGCGCCCATTTTTATAAGCTACTGAATAGAAATGATTTGTTGAGGCTGGACTTTTACTTCCTTCTGTCCAATTTTGTCCGTCAGAAGAATAATAAATATTGCCGTTTGTACCTACTCCAACAAATTTATCATTTCCCCAAATGATATCAATAAATGAGTTAGTAGTTCCAGGGGTAATAGAGGCTCTGCTCCAATTAATTCCATTTGTTGAATAATAAATTTTACCTGTTGATGTGCCTATTACCAGAACGTCATTATTAGCGGAAACCGAATTAATATAATCAGTGGTAGGAGGATCCAAGACTGTTGTAGACCATGTTACCCCATCTTCAGAGTATCTCACGGCTCCTTCGGAGCCCACTGCAACAAATTTGTCTGACGGGGAAGATGCAACTTTACTGAATGACGGGCCAGTGGTCATTGCGGCTTGCCAATTTGCTCCGTCATCAGAATAATAAATTATATATTGGCCGACGGCAACAAACCTTCCCGATGATGATTTTGTTATTGAACTGAAATTACGATTATTAGTTGGGGTTAAAGCGGCCGGCAGCCAACTTTCTCCTCTGTCTGAATAAAATATGTTGCCGCCAGTACCTGCAGCAACATATCTATTATTAGAGGAGGCCAAACTCTTAAAATGACCTGTAAATATGCTTGAGTGTTTTCCTGTCCAACTTGAGCCATTCGATGTTTTATAAATTATTCCGTTAGAGCCGACCCCAATAACTGTGTTAGATGGTGTTACTAACAAGTCAGCTATATATTCTGCAAAATATGTTGGTGAAAATGTTGAGGCTGTCCAATTTTTTCGGTTCGATGAATAGTAGGTTTTTCCACTGTCCCCGGCTGCAATATAAAGGTTGAGTGCTGACACATACGTTGAAGAATAAAAATATGCACCACCTGTTGATGGAGTAAACGATGTGGCTTTTGTCCAGTTTTGGACATCGTTTGAATAATAGATAGTTCCATTTGAAGCAACAGCAATAAGCTCTCCATTTTGACCTTCTGTTATGTCTCTAAATTCATGTGTATTTTCTGGCGTAAGCGTTGACTGCGACCAAGAAGACCCATCTTCTGAATAGTATATTAAATTATTCGACGCTGCGACGAAAGAACCATTCGATAAACTTTTCATCGCATGAAAAGAGTTATTAGTGTTTGGGGTTACAGTTGCTTTATGTAGAGCAATACCATCATCTGTGTAAAAAAGTTCCCCCCAGAAGCCCCCAGTAATTATCATTCTATTTTGGTTGGAGGTTGTATAATAAAGCGTGTTACCTGAGCCTGGATTTACTTTTTGCCATGTTGCGCCATAATCTTGAGAATAGATTATTAGGTCACTTGTTATTGGAACGACTATTGTGTTTTTAAAAAATTCGACTGAATAAATTGAGCTCGCAATATTTAGATCTTGGGCTTTTTGAGTCCATGATACTCCATTGTAGTGAATTATAATACCTTTCCAGTCTGATGGATTATAGCCGACAGCGATAATATTACTGGAATTTATACATAATATATTAGTTAGATATTGGCTCACTCCGGAATATTGTACACTCCATGTGCCACCTTCATCAACCGACTTTAATATAGTTCCAGTTGTTCCAACTGTCCATATAGATCCATCCTCACAAGAAGTAATTTTAGTATATGAGTTCCCGGTCGGCTTGGGGTTAACCCATTCCCATCTTGGGAAATCATAGGTGATCTGCTGTCCAGCGCCAGCGATATATTGGGATTGAGAATTAAGATTGACACAAGTAAAAGACAATCCAATTAAATAGAGTAAAAGTACGAGCAGGTGGGTTAATTTTGCATATTTAAAAATATGCCATTTATAATAACTTTCGGACTTCATTCTTAAATAATCGTGCAACGATAAAAAATAAGGCAGTAAAGTTCTAGTGCTTTTTTGTATTGTTTCTATTTTCTTATCTAGAATATTTATGGACTGCTGTTTAATCCCCTCTCCTTTTTGGATAAATAGTTTATTATATTATAATTGTATATATTATTTTTTTGAACAGCAAATACTTTTTAGATTTTAGAGGCTAAATAGGCTAAAACTTTATCTATTCCGTTGCCAGTTACAGCTGATATTGGGAAGATGGACTTGTTTTTGGTAATTTTTTTGAGCTTTGATATTTCTTTTTCGAGTTTATCAGATGGAATGGTATCAACTTTGTTTATAATGATAATCTCGTCTTTTAAGATCAGATCTTCGCTGAATTTTGATAATTCTTCTCTAATATCGGCGTAACTTTTTATTATGTCGTTTTCTGTTGGATCGATGATATGAGCTAATATTTTAGTTCTTTCAATGTGTTTAAGGAATTTGTGGCCGAGACCTTTGCCAGTCGAGGCACCGGAGATAAGACCGGGAATATCAGCGACGACAAATGATTTATCGTGGTATCTGACCATACCTAAATTTGGTTCTAAAGTAGTAAATGGGTAGTCGGCAATTTTTGGTCTAGCTTGAGAAATTCTTGATAATAGGGTTGACTTGCCGGCGTTTGGAAAGCCTATTAGACCGATGTCGGCGATCATTTTTAATTCAAATTTAATATTGATTTTTTGTCCTGACTGACCGTAAGTGAATTCTTTTGGAGTCTGATTGGTGGATGATTTGAAATGAACATTGCCGAGACCGCCTTTTCCACCTTTGGCGATCTTAACTTCCTGGCCGTCTTCGGTTATATCAATTATCAAATCGTTTTTGTCTACATCAAAAACTTGAGTTCCGGGCGGGACATCGAGATGAAGATCGTCTCCACTTTTGCCATATTTTTTATCGGGGCCACCTGGTCGGCCATCATCGGCTTTGTAATATTTTTTAGAGGCATAGTTGATTAATGCGTGCAAAGATGAGTTGCCTTTGAGGAATATACTGCCTCCCCTACCCCCGTCTCCGCCGTCGGGACCACCTTTAGGGATGTATTTTTCACGACGAAAAGAGACGTGTCCGCCACCGCCTTTGCCTGCTTCTATGGTAATATATGCTTCATCCAAAATCATTGTTTACACCTAAAAAGTTTTGCTTTATTATATATTAATTTTATTGAGGTTGCTAGGTTATGGCGCGATTAATCTGCCGCTTGGAGTGAATAGTTCAAAGTGGAGGTGGGGACCTGTTGAATTGCCCGTATTGCCGGAGGCGCCGATATATTCCCCTTGGGCGACATAATCACCGATAGAGACATTTATTTTGGATAAGTGGGCATATCTGCTTTTGTGCCCGCTAGGGTGTTGAATAACAATAGTTTTGCCGTAGCCCCAATTCCAGCCAAATCCGGCGGCTTCGATAACTTTTCCGGCAGCGGTAGCTTTGATGGGGGTGCCAACAGAGGCCATGTAATCAATACCGCGGTGTTTAGAGGTTATACCTTGAGAAATACCTTTGTGCGCAATGGGAACTATAAAGCCGTTTGATTTAGCATCGGCGGCTGATCTGGTTAATGTGCTTCTTTCGGCCATAGCCAATGTTTGATTTTTACTTTTCAGTTTGGCGAGAGCAGTAGATGATAAATTTTTAGTTGGAATCTTTAAGGCTTCACCAACTACTAATCGATCAGAATTGGCTATATTGTTTGAGTATTTAATAGTGTCGATATTTAGACCGTATCTTTGGGCGATGGTAGATAAAGTGTCGCCTGGTTGTACAATGCAATCAACGGTAGCTGTTCTTTGCTGAGGAACGGCGGGAGTTGGGTCTGGGTCGGGCGGAGTAAGATTGGTACTGAAAGCGTCGGGTGTATTTATAAACTCATTATCGGCGGTGGTAGCCATGGCGTACAGAATGTGATTATAATCAGCTTTCACCAAGGGGATAAATTTATTAATTGATTGGGATGTGTCGGCAACAACTTCTGGGGTAAGACCAGCGAGATTTCCAGCTGTATGGATATGGTCGCTATTAGCATTAGCTATAGATAGGTTTATAGCGAGAGAGAATAATACAATTATAAAAAGCCCTACTTGCGCTTCTAGTGCCCGTACGAATTTCTTAATGTGATTATACTGAGAAGAAACAACCGAATTAGGAATAACTGTTTTTGATATTTGTGATGTGTATTTTTTTAGTTTTTTGATTTCTTTTTGATATATAGAGGGGTCTTCAGTCATTATTTTCCTCGTTACTTAAGTACAATATAATGGCTTAGTAAGATTGTCAAGACTTGCCCACACCTATTAGTTTAATTTTTTGATTTCAGCTCGACTGTTATAGAAGAAGGGTTATATCTGATTATCGATATTCCTTCTGGTACTTTTATCCAAGCCTTAGGAATGTCTAACCTTTTAAGACCGGAGTCTCCGAAGATTCCAAGATCTAAATTGACTGTAATGCTGCTACTGTTTAATGTTTCGAGTAGTTTGGACGGACCTGAGACAAGGACTTTGATCGGTTCGGTTTGAAAGGTATTCATTGTAAGTTCGGAAGATAAGCCTATTGAGCCGAAGCTGGCGATTATTTCTTTGGTGCTATCGGCAGACGATAATTTTACGGCGACAGTAACTTCTTCTATAGAATCTAAAAGGATGATGCCAGTAGGAATTTCCAAGGCAACTTTATAGGTTTTATCCTCAGAAAGATTGTCTATATTGATTGATTCTGTTTCGATAAAAACAGTAGAGCTCAATACTTCTGAGTTTCCGCTGATACCGACTATGTTTGGAGTAACTGATATTTGCGAAACCCAGAGTCCTGACTTGACTTGACCGGAAGTTTTGGCTTTTATACCGACTGTTTTAGCTTTCCCAGCTTTGACAATAGGAACAGTAACTATAACTTCACTTGGATTAAAGACTAAATCTCTGACTTCTTCGCCGCGGGCATTGTAACCTACGAGATTGACAGTTTTTTTAACTTCCTGAGTATCATCTTTGAGTTTTATTTCGGCAGTTGCCTCAAGAATTCTGTCCACGTCGCTTTTAGCACCCCTCACTTCTACTTTCTCGGGCTCAACTATGGGGTCGTCAGGAGCCAAACCTTCTCCGGGCTTGCCGGAGATTTTTACGGCGACGGGGATGGTTTTGGTAATAGCAGGGTCTAGTGTGACTGTAATAAAAGAAGGGTTGATTTCTCTGATCTCTACGGCAGGATCTTTAGAAGTTACAATTACAGGAACATCTGTGTAAGTGCCTTTAGTCTTAGAAGTTAGATCGACGTAGGCGTCGAAAGAATCGGCCGATAATTTTTGGAATTTGGATCTTTCGGCAGCGACTTTAACTTCGATTTCATTGTTATTTAATTTTGCTATTAGCCCGTCACTGACAGATCTGGCTTTGATCGGAATTGATGAGGGAAGATTTATGACTCTACTCTCACCTGATGCTACATATGCCCAAACTCCAAATGCTACTAGGAAGGCTAGTAGTTTAGCTCCGATATTATTAGTAAAAAAATTGACCATTTTTATTGCTCCTTAATTGAGGCTCTAAACTGTTGCAGTTCTTTGGCCAAATGTTCTTTAAAAACGGCAATTTCCAGTTTTTGTTCTAATTTGCCGTCTGAGGCGATAGAGATATTACCGGTTTCCTCTGAAACAATAACGATAATAGCATCAGAAACGGCGGTTAGACCTAAACCGGCTCGGTGACGCGTGCCTAATTGTAGAGTCATTTTTGAATCATGAAGAGGGAGGGTGCAACCAGCGGCGACTATTTGATTGCCATTTATAATGACGGCGCCGTCGTGCAGAGCTGTTTGGGGGGTGAATAAAGTCAGCAGTAATTCGGTCGAAGCTAGTCCGTTTATCAGAGTGCCGTTATCTATGTACTCTCTTAAACCAGTGTGGCGTTCAAACACTATTAAGGCGCCGACTTTGTTTTTAGACAAGATTTCGACTGTTTCGGTTATTGTTTCTATCAGATCACCCATTTCCCGTCTTTTTAATTTGCTAACATCGGCAACGATATTTGTTCGCCCTAATCTTTCAAGGGCTGATCTTAGCTCAGGCTGAAGCACTATGGGGATGGCAACTAAAATCATAGTTGATAGATATTTAAGTAGAAAATTAAGAGTAGAGAGGTCTAGATATTTACCAATGGCTGTTAAGATGAGTAGAATGATTATTCCGTAAATAATTCTGATGCCTCGAGTTTCTCGAAAAATGAGATAGATCCAATATAATATGAGGGCAACAAGGATGAGATCAAGTAAAAATAAGGCGAAACCACTTTTTCCGCTTTGCTCGATCATAGATACAATATTTAGGATATGGTCTTGCATGTTGTTTTTCTGCTCCTCCAACTTATTAATAATATTGTCTTACAAGTTGGGAGAGTTTGCAAGAGGAATGAATGGCGGCCTTTTTTAAAGAGATTTTTGGTTGTGGTTTTTTTGAAAGCTTCTAAAATCTTTTTTATTTGAGAAAATGAGAAGAATTTTGTTGGTTTTTTAGAGTGAGCGGATTTTTTGCTCGATTTGGTAGGCTTCAAGTTTATCACCTTCAGCCAAAGGGATATTGATTTTGACGCCGATACCGCATTCAGTACCAGAGAGGATTTGCTCAACTTGATTTTGATTTCTTCTTAGAGTGGTAATCTTGGCATCAGCGATCTGTTCGTCATTTCTAATAATTCTAAGCAAGTTTCCGACGGATAATTTACCATCGGTGACTTTGGCGCCGACGATTTGTTCTTCTTTTTGAGTAAGGAAAATTTTGAGGATTTGAGCTTTACCCATTTCAATCTGAATATCTTCAGGCTCAAGCATACCGGACAAGGAGGCGTGGAGATCGTCTAAAATCTGATAAATAATTTCATAAATTGATATTTGAACTTTTTTTCTCTCAGCTAATTGCTTGACTTGAGGTTTGACTGAAACTCTAAAGCCGACAATGACAGCACTGGCGGTTTCAGCTAGATTTACGTCTGAGTCTGTAATGTCGCCGACGCCTTCGCTTATGATTTTAACTTTAACTTCGGCATTGCCAAGATGTTCAATAGAACTTTTGAGGGCCTCAAGACTTCCTTGAACATCGGTTTTTAAAATAATATTTAAATCTTTCTCTTTGGTTTTGTCTTCCATTTCAATCTTATTGATCGGCTGTCTGACAACAGATTTGACTGACGTGAGCTGTCTGGCGGTTTTTTCTGATTCGGCAGTGATAACTAATTCACCAAAATTTGGAACGGTATTTAATCCGGCAATTCTGGTGGGAGTAGAGGCGGTGGCAGTTTTTATTCTTTTGCCTTTGTAGTCTTCCATAAAACGGATTTTTCCATAGGTATCACCGACAGCGACAATATCACCTTGTTTTAGAGTTCCATCGTTGACTAAAATCGTGGCCAAAGGTCCGACGCCGACTTGCATATGCGACTCGATTACGATGCCGGTAGCCGGTTTATTGACATTCGTTTTGTAATCTTTAAGATCGGCGGTTAAAATGACCATTTCTAATAAGTTTTGAATGTTTTCACCTTTTTTGGCGGAGATGGGGACCATGATAGTTTTACCACCCCATTCTTCGGAAACGAGATCTCTTTCGGCAAGTTCTTGTTTGACTCGGTCAGGATTGGCTCCAGGTAAATCTATTTTATTTATAGCGACAATAATTGGAACATTGGCGACTCTGGCGTGATTAATGGCTTCGACTGTTTGGGGCTTGACGCCATCGTCAGCGGCGACAACGAGAATAACTATGTCAGTGATGGAAGCACCATGTGCTCTCATGGCTGAGAATGCTTCGTGGCCAGGTGTATCTAAAAAAGTGATAAGGCGTTTTTGGGAGCTTTCAGTTTCAACGATAGCTTGGTAGGCGCCAATATGTTGAGTAATACCGCCAGACTCGGAAGAAGCGATATGTGATTTTCTAATATAGTCTATCAAAGTGGTTTTCCCATGGTCAACGTGCCCCATGATGGCAACGACAGGTGGTCTGGGAATTTTTTTTGAATCGTCTTCCTGGACTTCTTCGACATGATGAGCGGATTTCTTTTCTTCTTCTTTTTCGACTACATCAAAACCAAATTCATCGCCGATAATCATGGCGGTTTCTGAGTCGATATTTTCATTTAAATTGGCGATGACGCCATTTTTCATAAGAGAGGCGATGACTTGGCCAACTGGGGTTTTGAGGGTGTCGGCAAATTCTTTGACAGTCAAAACTGGAGGAATAGAAACAGTTCTCCTCTCAGTTTGCTCCGGCTGCGGTTTTTTAGGGGCAGGGGCTTCATTTTTATTTGGTTTTATTGGTTGTTTTTTTGCCATTTTGCCTACTTAAACCAATTTTAACAGATTATTAATCTGTTGGCAATTGCATGTATTAATATTTATAATTATTCGATGGGAAGGTGGGTTGTACTAGCGGGTGTCAGCTCGTCTTCATTTTCACTATCATAGACAACAGTAGTTGATGAGACTAGGTCGTTATTATTTAGTCTCATCAGGGTAACTCCTTGGGTATCTCGACCTAATCTTTTGATTGCACTCAGAGCAAGGCGGATGATTTGGCCTTGTTGAGAGACAATTATAACGTCCGCTTTATTGCTGCCTGTTATTTGGCCACAAACTACTTCGCCGGTTCTTTCGGTGACATTGGCGGCTTTCATCCCCATTCCGCCGCGGATTTGAGCGCGGAAGTGTTCAAGAGAAGTGCGTTTTCCAAGTCCGTTTTCAAGAACTACTAAGATATCGGGAGCCGGTTTTTTAGAAGTGATATTTTCCATCGATTCTTTGGAGACGATGGCGGTTGAGACGACTCTATCCCCTGTTCGTAACTTGATACCTCTAACACCAGCAGCTGATCTGCCCATCGGTCTGATATCATGCTCGCTATACATGATGGCTTGCCCTTTGGCTGTTATTTGGAATACATTGTCGTCGCCGCTTGAGGTGCAGACCCATTTGAGCTCATCGCTATCATTTAATTTAATAGCGATAATGCCGGTTTTTCTAACGTTTTTATAAGCTTCTATCTCTGTTTTCTTGACAACTCCCTGAACGGTAGCCATGGTGAAAAATTTGGAATTTTTCTTGTCTTCGTCGGTCATAGTAATAACGGCTGTGACTTTTTCTTCGGGAGAAATTTGGATGACATTGACTAGAGCCTGGCCTTTGGCCTGACGAGAGGCAGCTGGTAATTCGTATATCTTGGTTTGGAAAATGCGTCCTTTATTAGTGAAAAAAAAGACATCGTCGTGGGTATTGGCCGTGATCATATATTCGACAATATCTTCTTCTTTGGTCGACATGCCGACAACGCCTTTTCCGCCGCGGATTTGCGAGCGATAGGTGATAGCGGGGACACGTTTAATATAGTTGCTCTTTGTAATAGTGATAATTTCCTGCTCATTTGGAATAAGATCGACAGCAGAAAATTCACCAACTGGATTTTGGAATACTTTGGTACGTCGATCGTCACCATATTTGTCTCTAATAAAAATAAGCTCGTCTTTAATAATAGCTAATATTTTTGCCGGATCGGCAAGGATTGCCTCAAGTTCATCAATTAATCGCATTTTATCATCATATTCATCTTTGACTCTTTGTCTTTCTAGTCCGGCCAAGGCAGATAGACGCATTTCAAGAATGGCGGTCGATTGAATATCGGTGAGTTTAAACTTACTGCAGAGATTTTGGTGGGCGATTTCACGGGTTTGGGAGTTTCGGATAGCGGTGATGACTTCGTCGATATGGTCGAGAGCAGTGAGCAAACCTTCTAAAATATGAGCGCGCTCTTTAGCTTTATTTAAATCAAATTCAGTTCTTCTGCGGATGACATTTTGACGATGTTTGATGTATTCTTCTAAAATATTTTTTAAAGTCAAAACCCGAGGCTGAATACCATCGACTAAAGCCAGCATGTTGACGTGAAAAGCTGTTTGCATAGCGGTCAGTTCGAAGAGGCGATTGAGGATTTTTTTGGGGTAAGCGCTTGACTTTAATTCGATCACGATTCGAACGCCTTCTTTTCTATCGGACTCATCGCGCAAGTCAGAGACACCTTCAATTCTTTTTTCTTTGACAAGGTCGGCGATTTTAGAGATAAGGTCGGCTTTATTGACTTGGTACGGGAGCTCGGAAACGATAATTCTGAAGCCGTTTTTCCATTCTTCGATATTGGCAGTAGCACGGATGACGATGCGACCTTTTCCAGTTGTATAAGCAGCCTTGATATCTTCGTGGTTATAAATATTGGCACCGGTTGGAAAATCAGGACCTTTAACATGGGTCATAAGGTCGTCGATAGCGGCGTCTGGGTTGTCGATGAGTTGAGCGATGGCGTCGATAATTTCAGTCAGGTTGTGAGGAGGAATATTGGTGGTCATGCCGACGGCGATACCCATACTTCCATTGAGAAGCAATCCCGGGAGTTTGGCGGGAAGGACGGAAGGCTCCTTGGTAGTGCCGTCATAGTTGTCAACAAAATTTACAGTGTCTTTTTCGATATCAATAAGTAATTCTTCGGAAATGGAAGACATTCGTGATTCGGTATAACGCATAGCGGCTGGGGAGTCGCCATCCATTGAGCCGAAATTTCCTTGGCCGTCGGCTAAAGGGTAACGCATGGAGAAATTTTGAGCCATGCGGACTAATGTGTCATATACGGCAATATCGCCATGAGGGTGGTATGCTTTTAATACTTCACCGACAACAGCGGCACATTTACGGTATTTGGCGCTTGACTTTAGACCAGTGTCCCACATGGCATATAGAACGCGGCGGTGTACAGGTTTGAGACCATCTCTGACATCAGGAAGGGCGCGGGAGATGATAACAGTCATAGCGTAGTCAATATACGACTGTTGCATTTCTTCTTCGATTTTTCTGGGTTTAATAATACCATAACTTGTTTTTTCGGCGCCATCAGGCATGATTTCGCTATTATCCAGTCCTAATTGTTGTGGATTTTCATCTGCCATATTTTCTCCCTTTCCTAGATATCAAGATTTTTAACATTTTTAGCATGGGTTTGAATGAAGCGTTTCCGAGGCGGAACTTCTTCGCCCATTAAAATAGTGAAGATTTCGTCGGCGCGATCTGCTTCTTCAATATTTACCCGCCAAAGCATTCTATTTGCAGGATCCATAGTAGTTTCCCATAATTGTTCGGGGTTCATTTCACCGAGACCTTTATAACGCTGAATAGTAACACCGGCGATTTTGATTTCTTTTTGTTCTTCCGCTTGGCCTTGCTCTTCGGCATTTTCAACGGCTGCTCCAAGTGCTTCCATGCCCTCTTTGTCTCTTTTATCCTGTTCGGCTTCTATTTTTGCTTCAAGTTTGGCCTTTTTGACATCTTGAGAATCTTTTTTTGCAGCGACAAATTTGGAGAGGACTTCTTCTTTTTGCTCGTCAGTGTAGGCATAATGTTTTTCTTTTCCTTTTATGATGGCGTAGAGTGGGGGTTGAGCGATATAGAGATAGCCTTTTTGAATGACTTCGGGGAAATGACGATAGAAGAAAGTTAATAATAATGTTCTAATGTGAGAGCCGTCGACATCGGCGTCAGTCATGATGATAATTCGATGATAGCGAAGCTTGCTAATGTCGATCTGGTCGCCAATACCGGCGCCCATGGCGACGATTAAAGCTTTGATCTCATCGGACGATAGCATTCTGTCAAGTCGAGCCCGTTCGACATTTAAGATTTTACCTTTCAATGGAAGAATGGCTTGAGTGCGGCGGTCGCGACCTTGTTTGGCGGAGCCGCCGGCGGAATCACCCTCAACGATATAAATCTCTGAATCGGCTGGATTTTTGGATGAGCAGTCGGCAAGTTTGCCCGGGAGGGTCATGCCCTCGAGGGCGCCTTTCCTGATGACGGTTTCACGAGCGGCGCGAGCGGCCATTCGGGCGCGAGCGGAAAGGGCACATTTTTCGATGATTTTTTTGGCTTCATTTGGGTGCTCTTCGAGGAAATAATTTAAACCTTCGGCGACAATAGACTCGGTGATAGCTCGGACTTCTGGATTTCCCAGTTTTGATTTGGTTTGGCCTTCAAATTGTGGCTCAGGGACTTTAACAGAAATAACAGCTGTTAATCCTTCACGAACATCTTCACCGGTTAGAGCTGACTCGGAGTCTTTGAGAATATTGTTTTTGCGAGCGTAGTCATTTATAACCCTGGTCAAAGCGGTTCGAAAACCAGTGAGATGCATTCCGCCTTCAGGAGTAGGGATATTATTGGCAAAGGTATGAATATGTTCATTGTAGTCGGTAGTATAAGCGAAGGCGACTTCGACTTGGACACTGCCGCTTTTTTTGGAAATATAAATAGGAGGTTCGATAATGGGTTCTTTACTTCTATTAATATGTCGGGCATAAGAAGCAATGCCACCTTCAAAATAAAAAGTGTAACTTGATTCGCTTTCGGGATCTCTTTTGTCATTGATATTGATCCTGACAGCTTTGGTTAAATAAGCCTGTTGACGCAGGTGGTCTAAAATGGTTTGTAAATTGAAATTTATATCAGGGAATATTTCTGGATCAGGTTGAAAAGTGACTTTTGTGCCATGAGGAATGTTGGCTTTGCCGACGACTTTGACGTCTTCTTCGGGTTTACCACGGTGATAGACTTGTTTATATAAATCACCGTTTTTGGAGACTTCGGCCGCCATAGTAGTGGAAAGAGCATTGACGACAGAAGCGCCGACTCCGTGAAGACCGCCAGAGATTTTGTAGCCGCCGCCGCCAAATTTACCGCCGGCATGTAGAACAGTATAAACAGTTTCCATGGCGGATTTTTTGGTTTGAGGATGAATGTCGACAGGCACGCCGCGGCCGTCGTCTTGAACTGAGACTTTATTATCAGGCAAAAGATTGACATTGATATTTTTACAATATCCAGCCATAGCTTCGTCAAGAGCATTGTCAACAATTTCCCATATTAAATGATGCAAACCTTCAAGTCCGGTTCCACCAATGTACATTCCGGGACGTTTTCGAACAGGTTCGAGACCTTCTAGAACAGTAATCTGACTAGCATTATAATCATTATTTTTTTGGGCTTCTTCTGACATCTCGACTCCTTAAATCTTAAAATCGTTCTATCTAATGATACCTTAAAACATGAAAAATACAAAGCAATGTTTTGGTATTTATTGCTTAAATAATGATGGCAATTTAAGAGGAATTAATCCTTGCCTAGACTGCTGTAAGCCGTTTCTACGGCTTTCTTCATTTTATCCTTAAATACGCTGGTGTCAAATTTTTTAGCCCAAGCGCGGATTTCGTCGGGATTGTAATCTTCTGGTTTGAAATCTTTGACGGCGGTTATTAGAGAGTCGGCGGTTTGTTCTTGGAATAATAGACCGGTTTTACCTGGAATGACAGTTTCGGCGGAGCCGCCAAGGCCGAGAGCGATGACAGGGCGACCGGAGGCCATTGACTCAACTGGCACGATGCCGAAATCTTCAATGGCAGGATAGATGAAAGCAAGGGCTTTGGAGTATAAATTTTTTAATTCCTGATCTGAAACTCGACCGCAGAACTCAATGTTAGGTTTGGCCATTTTTTTCAATTTATCCAGTTCGGGGCCTGATCCGACGATTTTTAGTTTTAGACCAAGCTTATTAAAAGCTTCGACTACTAAATCGGGTTTTTTGTAGGCGACGAGGCGGCAAACATATATATAGTAGTCGCCGACATCTTTAGAGATGTGCCATTTGCCGGTTTCAACGGGAGGATAAAGCGTTTCGGCGTCGCGATGCCAGCACTCTTTGATTCGCTGCTTGGTGTAGTTGGAATTGGCGTAATATTTGTCAACTCGGTTGATGGTGGCGATATCCCATTTTTTTAGGTATTTAGAGGCGCTGCGACGAAGCCACGAGCCGGAGGCTCGAGGATCGATTTCTGGATACCAAACATAGCGCAAAGGAGTGTTACAGTAGCAAATATGAGTGGCGTTTTTACCTTTTATTGCGCCTTTGGCGCAAGCCGATGATTGGGACAAGACGACGTCGTATTTACGGAGATCAAAGCTTTCGATGGCTTTGGGCATAAGGGGAATTAATACTTGATGATGAGTTTGAGCTTTGGGGAACTTATTCAGATAGGAAGTGATTATTTTAGCGTTTTTGAATTGAGGCATTTTTTCGGGATTATAAATAATGGTATAGATCGGAGCTTCGGGGTAAAGCTCGTGAATTTTTTCTAAAACCTGCTCCGCTCCGCCTCGGACGGCGAGCCAATCATGAACAATTGCTAGTTTCATTATTAATACCCACTCTTTTTAAATATGGCTAGAATGGTTTTTATTATAACTGAGAAATCTATCCAGATTGACCAGTTTTCAATGTAGAACATATCAAGTTTCACTCGTTCGGAATAAGCGATATCGTTGCGGCCGCCAACTTGCCACAAGCCTGTCATCCCGGGCTTGATAATGTGTCTTTTGAATTGTTGTTTGCCGTATTTCTGGAGCTCGTCTTTTACAATCGGCCTGGGTCCGACAATACTCATGTTGCCTAAAAGGATGTTAAACAATTGAGGAAGTTCGTCAACACTTAATTTTCTGATAAATTTACCAACCCTGGTAACACGGGGGTCATCTTTAAGTTTAAAATCTTTTTTCCATTCAGCTCCAGCTTCAGGATTTTTTAATAAGTTCGTAAAGTATTCTTCAGCTTTGTCACCACCGTAATTTTTTCCTCGGCAGTATTCTATCCTCATTGATCTAAATTTGAATAGATCAAACTCTTCTCCATCAATACCTACACATTTGTTTCTATAGATTATGGGGCCTCTTGAGTCTAGTTTAACCAAAAGTGCAAGTATTAATAAAACCGGGGAAAGGATAATAATGGCGATTAAGCTCAAGATTACATCGATTATACGCTTAACGACTCTGCCCCAACCCTGCAGAGGAGTGTGGTTAAACTCGATCATTGGGAGACTGAGCAATGTAGAAGTTTTGATGTTGGAGGTTTGAACTTCAAAGGTGTTGGGGATTTGTCGGAATGTAATATTGCGGCCCTCACAAAATTCGAGCAAACTTAGCATGTCTTTTTTAGGTAAGTCAGAGTCTGCCGAGATTATCTCGTCGAATGATTCTTTTTTATAAATTAAGGGGATGTTTTGGATTTTATCTTGGGTGATCTTGTGAATGATCTTGTAGCCGAGTTTATAATTTTTCTCGATTCCATTTATGAGATAACCTGATATAGAATTGCTATTGTAGATAATAATGACCTTTTTGACGCCAATGCCGAATTTATATAAAAATCTTTGAAGCCAATGCAAAAGCAGCCTGGCAATTGAAACGTATGAAAAAGTAAGGATAAAGGAGTAAAGCAGGATTAAACGGGGTAGGACTTGGGTTTGGGCAGATCTAATAAAATAAAGGCCGACGATAAATAAAGCCCAACTGGCTAAAACGGCGATAAATATTGCGGAGACTTCTTTGATGCCGCGTAGAGGCTGTTTAATCTTGTAGAGTCCTTGGGTTGAAAATATGATAATCCAAATAGGCAAGGTTAAAATGACCATTTTTAGATAGTCGTAGTATGGCCATTGGAATAAGTCTGTACGGCCAGCGCTTCTTAATAAATAGGCGTTAGACAGGGCTAAACCGATCATAAAAGCGTCGAGTGGTAATTGAAATACGCTGAAAAATAATTGTGCTTTTTTCATAAAATTTATATCTAGATTTATTGCTTGGATAGAACTATTATAACAAATGTTGAGCTTTTTTCATATAGATCTGATAAGAAAAACCCTGGCGTTACCAGAGTTTTCCCTTTAAATTTATTAAATAAATTTAGCCTTTTTTGAGCATTGGAAGACCAGTTCTTTCGTTTTCCATTATAACGTAACCTGTTGGAACTGCGTCTAATGCGCCATCACGTACATCCTGAGCGAAGAAATAGATGGTTTGCTTGCGGCCACCGCGAAGTGTAACTTCTTTCTTGTGCAGGTAATATGTGCGGCCGCTTTTCTTTGATGTGGTTGAAAATGCCATTTCGAATCACCTCCTTCCCTATAGTTCGCGTTTGTTATATGTATTGTTAATAATATATTAAACCTTGTCAATAGGTTTATCAGGTTAATGAAATTTACAGGTTCAAGCTGGGCTTTTTTCGGTAAAGATACGGGTAGTTATCCACAGATTTTGACGGTTGGTTTTTTTGAGAAAGTAGGGTTTCCACAAGATATATTTAAAATTCGGTTGATGTTCGGTATAATATACAGTGGGGGTTTGGGAAATTATGGATAAATTTGTAATCAAAAGTAAATATAAGCCGGCTGGAGATCAGCCGAAGGCAGTTGAACAATTGACGACTGGAATTTTAAAAAATCAAAAATTTCAGACTCTTCTAGGTGTAACGGGATCTGGTAAGACATTTACAATCGCAAATGTTATTCAAAATTTACAAAAACCAACGCTTGTTATCGCACACAATAAAACCTTGGCGGCGCAGTTGTGCCAGGAATTTCGGGAATATTTTCCAGATAATGCGGTCGAATATTTTGTGTCTTATTATGATTATTATCAGCCTGAAGCTTATATGCCGACAACTGACACTTATATAGAAAAAGAAGCGCAGATTAATGACGAGATCGATAGATTGAGGCATGCTTCGACTCAAGCATTATTAACCAGAAGAGATGTTATTATCGTGGCTTCGGTGTCGTGCATATATGGAGTGGGTTCGCCAGAGGCTTATGAAAAAGTTATTATTCCGATTAGAAAAGGTGATAATCTGGGTAGAGAAAATTTGATTAAAAAACTGGTTGAACTGCAATTTAATAGAAATGAAGCGGCATTGTCCCGAGGCACCTTTAGAGCAAAAGGCGATGTAGTGGAAATAGTACCGGCCAACCAGGAAGTTATTTATCGGGTAGAATTTTGGGGCGATACTGTTGATAAAATAATAGTAAGGGACTTTTTAACTTCTCGAGAGCTGGAAGAGGTCGAAAGTGTAATGATTTTTCCGGCGAGACATTATGTACTTGAATCTGAAGACAGTGAACAGTCTTTTAAAAATATTGGGGAGGAATTAGAGAAAAGACTTAAGGAACTTAAAACGGAAGGGAAAATTTTAGAGGCCGACAGATTGGAACGACGGACGCGTTATGACTTAGCGATGATGAGGGAAGTGGGATATTGCAATGGGATTGAAAATTATTCGAGACATCTTGATCGAAGAAAAGCGGGCGACCCGCCGGCCACATTATTGGATTATTTTCCTAAAGATTTTTTGATGATAATAGATGAGTCTCATGTAACAATTCCTCAAATTCAGGGGATGTATGAGGGGGATCGAGCTCGCAAAGACAATTTGGTAAATTATGGGTTCAGGCTGCCGTCGGCGCGAGATAATCGACCACTCCGATGGCCGGAATTTGAGTCTAGGCTAAACCGAGTGATATTTACTTCGGCTACTCCGGGAGATTGGGAAAAACAAGTGAGTGATCAGGTGGTGGAACAGATTATTAGGCCAACTGGATTGGTTGATCCGGAAATTGTTGTCAAACCAATAAAGAGTCAGGTTGATGATTTATTAGAACAGATTGAAATTAGAGTTAAAAAGAAAGAACGCGTTTTGGTAACGACTTTAACAAAAAAAATGGCTGAGGATTTGAGTGAGTATATAAATCAGCACGGCATAAGGGTCCGATATTTGCATAGTGAAGTTGACACATTGGAAAGAATAGAGATTTTAAGAGATTTAAGAAAGGGTGAATACGACGTGATCGTAGGGGTTAATCTGCTTAGAGAGGGTCTAGATCTTCCGGAAGTTTCCTTGGTGGCTATTTTGGATGCTGATAAAGAAGGGTTTTTGCGGTCTGAGAAGTCTTTGATACAGACTATCGGACGAGCGGCTCGAAATGTAGAGGGTCGGGTTATTTTATATGCTGATGTGGTGACTGGTTCTTTGAAAAAGGCGATTGAAGAAACTGAGAGAAGGCGCTTGATTCAGATTGAGTATAATAAAAAGCATGGGATTACACCTCAAACGATTAGGAAGGAGATACACTCGATCGTAGTTGAGCAAGAAAAGAGCGAACCTAGACTTGATAAAATTGAAAAAAGTATGATCGACGGTGGAAATATTAAGCAGCTGATCGCACAAAAAGAAAAAGAAATGAAGCAGGCGTCGCAGGATCTTCAATTTGAATGGGCGGCGGTTTTAAGGGATGAATTGATAGAATTAAGGAAAATTCAGAGAGAGAATTTTAAATCTCAAACATAGAGTGGAAATTTTGGCTTTAGGACAGGCAGTAAAATGGCAAGCGGATATTTGATTGGCTAATAATTATAACCTTTAAAAACTTCGAGGGGTTGATTTTGGTCTTAAATTCAGGTATGATAATCAAGCGTTAATTTTTATTTAAGCTCTAATTTAAAGGAGACTATAGATATGAAAAGCCATATTATCTGTTCCATTGGGCCTTCGACGGAATCGAAAGAAATGATAGAAAAAATGATTAATGAGGGAATGACAATCGCGAGAATGAATTTTTCACATGATACTCATGAATCTCATGGGATGCGGATCGATCGTGTTAGAGATGTCGCTAAAAGATTGGGTAAAAAAGTTTTAATACTATGCGACCTGCAAGGTCCTAAAATCCGCGTTAGAGATTTTGAAAATGCGCCCCGTAAGATCACAGCTGGTGAAAAAGTTGTGCTGACGACTAGTGTTTGCAAAGCTATTAAACCTGGGGAAATCGTTATTGAAGATCCTTATCTTCACGGAGACGTTAAAGTCGGCGACGTTATTTTGTTGGATGATGGGATGATGGAATTGGTTGTAGACGATGCTACAAATCATAAAATTATGTGTACAGTGATTGTGGGCGGAGATCTTTACCCTAGAAAAGGGGTAAATTTACCCTTGACTAAAACAACAACATCGTCTTTAACTGACAAAGATTTGAAAGATTTGGAATTTGTACTGACAAAAGATCCTGAATGGATCGCAATATCTTTTGTTCAAACAAAAGATGATGTTGCCCGACTTCGAAAATTAATCGGTAAATCAAAAGCGAAAATCATGTGTAAGATAGAGAGAGCTAACGCGATTGAGAATATACATGATATTATAAAAGAAGCCGACGGAATTATGGTTGCCCGTGGAGATCTTGGTGTTGAGATTCCAATGGAAAAGGTACCATTGATCCAAAAAAGGATTATCAGATATTGCAATGACGCGCAAAAACCTGTGGTTACGGCAACACATATGTTGGCGTCTATGGTTAAAAATGCTGTTTCAACACGAGCGGAAGTTTCCGATATTGCTAATGCGATCTTGGATGGCTCTGATGCGGTTATGATGTCCAATGAAACTACGATTGGTCAATACCCACTTGAAGCACTTAAGACGATGGCTAAAGTGACAAGAGAAACTGAAAATTTTCTTTATGAAAAGGAAAATTTGTTGTAGATTTAGTTATTAGCGCTTAATAATACTGAAGGACGCCGAGGAATCGGTGTTTTTTAGTGATGATAAAAATAAGAGCCACCGGCATGAATGGCTCTGATCGTGGGAAGGTTTCCTCGCAGTTGGTAGCGAGGAATAGACCATGCGGAGGGTTATGCCGGTGGCGGTTGGTCTGAGACAGCGAGAGCAATCCCGGATAAGACTCTCACTGCTTTGGGTTGACCAATCCCAAATTGGCTGCTTAGAGATACATCAGTTATCTGATGTATCTCGCGTTACCGGGTTCAAGCTTGGACAAGATATCTTCGATAACAGGATTACCTTCCCCAAACTGGCGTAAAGCGTCGGCCGCAGTTAGCAGTGATTTACCGTAGCACATGATAACACTTATATACCATATTTTGAGAAGAAGAATTCCTGTTACTATCCCTATAGACATCGTATAAGGATGAAGTATTACAGCCAAAGAAGGGAATCCTGTAATGCTGCACAATATGATATTAACGAAAATAACAAAAAAGCAGTATTGGTCGCACTTTTTAATCATGCTCAAGTAGGTCGTTAATCCTCTCTCAAACTCTTGTCTGAAGAGAAAAGCGTTGACATAATTGATACCATGAGGATTGCCGTCCATCTCTTTGCAGTATTTATTGAAAGATGAGATAGCACTCTTCCCTGCTTCGAGCGAGGAAAAATTGTAAAGATTGTTAATAACTAACACAAAAAATCAGTTGATCCGCAATGGTACCACCCCCTAATCAGCAATGTCGATATTATATCCAGTTTGATAAGATTAATCAAGCTATATCGTTTTTTATTTGTCTGGATCTTTAATCAGTAATGGTATATAATAATTATGTTTTCGGTAATTGTTCGGATATAGAGGAAAAATGGACGATAAAATCATAATAAAAGGGGCGCGCGAACACAATTTAAAAAATATTGATCTAGAGATCCCGCGCGACAAGCTAGTAGTGATCACGGGTCTATCGGGGTCAGGCAAGTCAACTCTTGCTTTTGATACTATTTTTGCTGAAGGGCAAAGGCGATATGTAGAGTCTCTTTCTTCATACGCTCGTCAATTTTTAGGACAAATGAACAAGCCTGATGTAGATTATATCGAGGGACTGTCCCCCGCTATTTCGATTGATCAGAAGGCAGCATCTCACAATCCGCGTTCGACGGTCGGGACAGTAACTGAAATATACGATTATTTGCGGGTGTTGTTTGCGAGGATTGGAAAACCTCATTGTCCTATTTGCGGGAAGATCATTGCCCGACAGACGATCGACCAAATGGTTGAATCGATAAATGAAATTCCAGAAAATAGTAAAATTATGATATTGTCGCCTGTTGTCCGGGGACGAAAAGGAGAATATCACCAGCTTCTTTATGATCTTTATAAGGGCGGATTTTCGAGGGTTAAAGTTGACGGGGAGATTTATAATTTAAGCGATCAGATCATGATGGATAAAAATAAAACTCACAACATAGATGTTATTGTGGATCGCTTGATCGTAGGGCAAACTCTTCGGAGCAGATTGACTGAAGCTTTGGAAACGTCTTTGAAGTTGTCGCGAGGATTGGTTAAAATCGTCGTTGATGAGAAAAGAAAAGAAATGCTGTTGAGTGAGAACTTGGCTTGCCCTGACTGTGGTATTTCAATTGAAGAGATCTCACCGAGAATATTTTCGTTCAATAGTCCATACGGAGCGTGTCCGGCTTGCCATGGACTTGGATTTAAACGAGAGATAAATCCTGATTTGATAGCGCCGAACGGGAAATTAACAATTGAGGAAGGGGCGATTTTGCCCGGCACTTTTGCCCAGGGAAATTATTATGGAGCGATAATATTAAGTGCTTGTGAATTTGCGGGAATTAATCCTAAAAAACCTTTTAATAAATTAACTGCCGGAGATCGAAATTTTTTGCTTTTTGGAAGAGGGGAACCGGTTAAAATCCCTGTTAGGTATTATGCTCAAGGAAGACCTCGTGTTTTTGAGATTTATTTTAATGGGGTCATCCCCTATCTTGAAAAACGGTATATGGAAACAGGATCCGACATGATCAGGGACGAGATAGATCGATATATGAGTTCTAAACCTTGCGATGTTTGTAATGGGGCAAGACTAAAACCTGAGAGTTTGTTGGTAAAAATTCAAAATAAAAATATCGCCGAAGTGGCAGAACTAACGATCGATAAAGCGTTGATGTTTTTTAATTCGCTGGATTTGACAACACACGATCTGATAATCGCAGAAAGGGCGTTGAAGGAAATTTGTAATAGATTAGAATTTTTGGTGAAAGTGGGCTTGAATTATTTGACGCTTGATCGAGCGGCAATGACGTTGTCCGGCGGGGAAGCACAGAGAATTCGTCTGGCGTCACAGATCGGATCTTCTTTGGTGGGAGTTTTGTATGTATTAGACGAACCGACGATTGGGTTGCACTCTAAAGACAATCAAAAATTAATCGACACATTAAAATCGCTGCGAAATTTGGGGAATAGCGTGATTGTGGTTGAACATGATGAGGAGACAATACGGCAGGCGGATTTTGTAGTCGATATTGGTCCCGGTGCTGGCGAGCACGGCGGGAAAGTGGTAGCAAGCGGCAATATTGATGATATTTTAAAAAATACAGAATCGATAACAGGTCAATATTTATCCGGAAAGAAAAAAATCGAAACGCCTAAAAAGAGGCGTAAAGGCTCGGGAAATTTTTTAATTATTGAGGGTGCGAGGGAAAATAATTTAAAAAATATTAATGTAAAAATTCCACTGGGAATGTTTGTGGGAATAACGGGAGTGTCTGGGTCGGGTAAATCGACTTTGGTTAACGAGATATTGTATAAAGCATTGATGAATAAACTTCACGGTTCGTACGAGCAGCCTGGAAAATACAACAAGATAAGTGGTTTGGAAAATATTGATAAAGTAATTATTATCGATCAAGCGCCGATCGGACGAACACCAAGATCAAATCCGGCGACATATACTAAAACTTTTGACCATATCAGAGATCTTTATGCTCATACTCTTGAAGCTAAGGCGCGGGGATATTTACCGGGAAGATTTAGTTTTAATGTTGACGGGGGAAGATGTAATAATTGCAAGGGTGAAGGCCTTATTAAAATCGAAATGCATTTTTTACCAGATGTTTATATTCCTTGCGAGGTTTGCAAGGGTCAAAGATATAACCGTGAAACGCTTGAAATCCGATGGCGAGGGAAAAATATTGCCCAAGTTTTAGACATGAATGTAAGCGAGGCGCTGGATTTTTTTGAAGATATTCCGCAAATTAGTGATAAATTAAAAACTTTATCGGAGGTGGGGTTGGGATATATTAAATTGGGCCAGTCGGCTACTACTCTTTCAGGCGGGGAAGCACAAAGGATAAAACTTAGCGCGGAATTGTCAAAAAGATCGACTGGAAAGACTTTTTACATCTTAGATGAACCAACAACCGGGCTGCATTTCGCTGATGTTGATAAATTGTTATCGGTATTGAATAGACTGGTGAATACTGGGAATACGGTGTTAGTAATTGAACATAATCTGGATATTGTAAAATCATTAGATTGGATTATTGACCTGGGACCTGAAGGCGGCGAGAATGGTGGGTCTATAGTAGCTAAAGGTACTCCGGAACAGGTGGCAGAGATAACGTCAAGCTATACGGGCCAATATCTCAAAGAAGTATTATAGATTTTATGAAAATTTACTAAATTACCAGCTTCTTCTTCTTAACTTTTTTATCTAACGATAAAGACTTTAGCTGCACACGGTATAAAATGGGGCATGTAAGCGATAATTCGAAAGGGGTGCGATTGCAAATTATTAAAACATCTTGAATCTATTCTAAAATCCTATGATGCGATTAGCACGTCACATATTCGCTTAAGAACAATGCCTTTTTACCCGCTGCTTCCCATCTTTGACCAACAAAAACACTTTAAAAGAGTGTTTTTGTTGTGTATGGAGTTTAGGTCGCTTGATGTCTATAATTGTTTTATTGTAATTATTAAACTCATATTGAAAAAATATTTATCTTATATGTCGGCGGCTTTTCGAGCTTTTTCGACTTATAAATTTGACATCATTGTTTCAATGATGATGGAGATGGCATATTTTTATACTTATTTTGCGTTGCAGCTGGTATTGAGGAGCTTCACAAAAGAGTAGTGATTATTAATTATGGGAAAAAAATTTACGACGGCGAATAAACCTCCCTGTGCCAAGAACGCAGGGTATCAGATGTTCATGGCACTGAAGTCAAATCAACCTTAGCTGTGCTTC
>CAYZYR010000018.1:0-22348 GCA_964482785.1 uncultured Candidatus Saccharibacteria bacterium
AAGTATCGAATGGGTCTGTTAAGAACAATACCTACATAACTAGCTTCTGTAGCGTTTCGTGGTTTAGGTAATTTGATAATTAGTAAAGGGATCTTCTTTGTACCCAAAGTTGCCATAGAAGTAGAAAAATCATTGTCTTCTAAGACGACATCGGTTTCTGATAGATCGTAATTTTTAAGATATTCAAATGTTTGTCTAACTACTTTTTCTAACAACTGATCACCCAGTCTGACAACAGAATCGAAAAAGTCAAAATGTTCTTGAACGATGCGTCGAAAATATAGATGTGTGAAATAATAGAGTAATGTCATTTTAGAATTCATTATTTACATAATAACGCAATGTTGGATAATGTCAAAACTATGTCATAGGTGAGTACATAGGGAACACATTTGTTTTCATCCTAACAAAATCAAAGAATGAGACCCTTGATGAATTTATGCCGCTTCCTGAAAGTATTTTTTAAACTCCGAGCCGTTATCTACTCAATTTGGCCGCCGTAAAGCAGAACTAATCTCTTTAAAAAATCGGCAGCATTAGATGACGCTTTAGAGGGATACATATATGCGAAGGTAAATCTGGAATGGTAATCGATGGCGGTTAGAATAAATCTTTTCTGGTCAGTGAAATACACACTAATGCCGTCTAATTCCAAAAGAAAACCAGTAAAATGGCTCTTTCTTCAGATTAGCAATTCTTTTCTTAGCTAAAACAATGTTTTGCGCTCTTTCTCTTGGTGTTTTCACCGCTCTTTTGGCGTAAAGCTTGAAGCCGCAAGCAATGCGCCGAACCCGCCAATAATTAATATCCTGGTCATATTCATCCTTGTAAACCACCTGCAATTTATCTCGACCGAGTGTTGGATACTTGAGGCGAAGGGCTGCCAGTCTTTGCACTTCCAAAGGCGTGTATTCCGGCTGTCTTTTAGTTATTGGAGCTCGGCTTTTGTCTTCCAGAAATTTTAAATTTGTTTCGTCAAATATTTTAAACCATTTGTAAAAAGTCTTGGGCGCGATACCAAAATGCCGGCAGGTTAATCTGCCGTTTTGCTTTGCTTTAGTGTGATAAACAATTATCCAATTAAGTCAAAGCCTGCCTGCTTTGGGGAGCTTAATAATTTCCGCGATCTTTAATCATCTTTGGTATTTATCTAAAAGATTAAGCTTGCTGTAAGCAAAAATAGCTTTACCCATAACACATCTTTCAACCGTATTCTACGGCATACGTGATGTGTTGCCTATGTTTCTCACCTATGACATTAATAATACTATAATTAAACTTCTTTATTAATACTTTATCATACAAATCATCTCATTTTTAATAATTATTTGACAAACATTTTTTAAAATATTAAATTAAATATGTTCGTATTTTGTTCGGTTATTTAATAAAAGACAGCCGCAAGCTAGCAACATACTTCAGCCTGCTAGGAACTGAAGTCATAATGGATAAAAAACACATATCAAGCCTCGTGTCCCCCACAAAAAACATTAAATTTCTCCAAAAAAACTTTACCCTTTATATAAAAAGGCTTATATAGACCCTTACAAAATCCGTATCTACTATATATAGTTATCCACAAGTTGACCTACAATATTTAGTTTAGTATCTTGAGTTAGGCACACTAGATATAGTAAAAAGCCCTCAAAAGGAGGGGCCAATGATCTGCCCAAATTGCGACAAAGGGGAGACTCAAGTAACAGATACTCGCGACGCCGGACGCGCTATTCGCCGCCGCCGCGAATGCCTATCTTGCAGATTTCGATTTACTACTTTTGAGCGTATAGAAACTCGCCGCCTCTATGTGATCAAAAAAGACGGTCGCCGCGAGCCATTCAACCGTAACAAAGTCCTAACCGGCCTCTCAAAAGCCTGTGAAAAAAGACCCATTTCCAAAGAAATCATCGAAAATATCACCAGCTCTATTGAAAAAGAACTTTCCGAAGAATTGCGAAGCGAAATCCCCGCTCAAAAAATAGGGGAGAACATCATGAAAAAACTTCGAGACCTCGATCCGATTGCCTTTATAAGATTTGCTTCCGTCTACGAATCATTCGACACCATAAAGGCCTACGAAAAAGCCCTTAAAGAGTTTAAAAAATAGGAGGATGGCAATGCCAGATACACAAACAGAAAACAAGACCGACAATCTCGATCTCTTCCCAGAAAGATCCAAAGAAAAAACAAAAGCAAAAAAAGAAAAACCATCCTCTATTTACGCCCAGTATTCCGACGGCGTTAACTTCTCTGAAAATGCTATCAAAGTTATTACTAAAAGATATGTTGTCAAGGATGAAAAATTAAACCCTCTCGAAACC
This sequence comes from uncultured Candidatus Saccharibacteria bacterium, assembly GCA_964482785.1. Lineage (GTDB taxonomy): Bacteria > Patescibacteriota > UBA1384 > VFKW01 > VFKW01 > CAYZYR01. The sequence goes on from CAYZYR010000018.1 coordinate 2,319, forward strand.
CCAAAAGACATGCTTCGCCGCGTCGCCAAAGTCGTTGCCGCAATCGATGAAAAATATGGTGCCACCAAGGAAGAAGTCGCCGCCTCCGAAGCAGAGTTCTTCAAACTAATGGCCGATCTCGATTTCCTACCAAATAGCCCAACCTTCACCGGTGCTGGCACCAAACTCGGCCAACTCTCCGCCTGCTTCGTTCTCCCTATCGAGGACGACATGACCTCAATTTTAAAAACTCAAATGGATATGGGCCTAATCCACAAATCCGGCGGCGGAACCGGTTTTAGCTTTTCAAGACTTCGCCCCAAAAATGACGTTGTCGGCACAACCGGCGGCGTTTCTTGCGGACCTATTGGCTTCTTGCAAATGTTCAACGACACTACCGAACAAATAAAACAAGGTGGCACTCGCCGTGGCGCTAATATGGGTATCCTTCGAGTCGATCACCCTGACATCATCGATTTTATTAAATACAAAGCCGAAGAAGGAAAACTCAGCAATTTCAATATCTCAGTCGGCATTACAGACAAATTCATGCAAGCTCTTAAAGAAGACGGTGAATACGATCTTATTAACCCCAGAACAAATAAGTCATCCGGCAAATTAAAAGCCAAAGAAGTTTTCGATCTTATTGTTGATCATGCTTGGAAAAATGGTGAACCCGGTGTCATCTTCTTAGACACTATCAATAACGACAGCCCCGTCCGCCACCTTGGCGAAATCGAATCAACCAACCCTTGCGGCGAACAACCTTTGCTTCCATACGAATCATGCAACCTAGGTGCTATTAATCTAACAAATATGGTTAAAATTACAAACGGGAAAACCATCCTTGATGAAGAAAAATTAATCGGCATTACCAGTCGCGTCGTGCACTTTCTTGATAATATTATCGATGTCAATAAATATCCTATTCCCGAAATCCGCGAGATGACCCTAAAAACCAGAAAAATCGGCATCACCGTCATGGGCTTTGGCGACCTTCTCTACCAACTCGGCATTCCATATGACTCAGACGAAGGTCTTGCTATGGCCGAAAAAGTCATGAATATCGTTGAAATAGAATCTCATAAAGCCTCTGAAAAACTCGCCGAAACACGCGGAACATTTCCAGAATACAAAGGAAGCAAATGGGACAAGCTAGGCATTAAAATGCACAACGCCGCTACCACTTCCTGCAACCCGACCGGGACATTGTCAATTATCGGATCATGCTCTTCCGGCATTGAGCCGTTCTTCGCTTTAGCCTATGTCAAAACTGTCATGGACGGCACAGCCCTTCCCGAAGTCAACCCGCATTTCCTAAAAGTAGCCAAGCAGCGCGGTTTTTATTCAGAAGAGCTCGTCCAAAAAATGCTCGAACGCGGCACCATTCAAGACTTCGAGGAAATCCCCGAAGATGTCAGACGCGTCTTTGTTGTCTCTCAAGACATCACTCCAGAGTGGCACGTAAAAATGCAAGCCGCCTTCCAGCGCCACACCGACGCCGCCATCTCAAAAACCATCAACTTCCCAAATTCTGCCACTCGCGAAGAAGTCGCTCAATCGTACTTGATGTCCTACGATATGAAATGCAAAGGATTAACAATTTATCGCGACGGATCAAGAAATGTCCAAGTCTTAACAATAGGAACAAAAGATAAAAAATCCGAACAAAAAGCTGTTATCGAAGCTCAAGTTTCCCAACATTTATCTCCCCGAAAAAGACCAGAAGTCATGCAAGGCTCAACCTACAAAATCCGCACCGGCTACGGCAATATGTACGTCACTATCAACGATGACGAAAATGATCATCCTTTTGAAGTCTTTGCTCATATCGGCAAAACCGGTGGATTTTTCTCCGCCAAAGCCGAAGCTATCTGCCGTCTCGTTTCACTTTCCCTGCGCTCCGGTATTGATCCTCAGGCATTGATTGACAACCTCAAAGGCATCCGCGGCCCATCGCCGGTTTGGGGTGCCAATGGCTCAATGGTTCTTTCTATGCCCGACGCCGTCGGCCAACTTCTCGAACGCCATATCAAAGAAAAAAATCAACAGCTTACCCTAGACTTAGCCCCAGCTATCTCGACTCAATCCGCTCAAGCCATTGGGAAAAAAGACATTGTTGAAACAGAATTAACATCTATCGAACAAAAGAAAGAATCCATCAAACGCAGTATGGCTGACTTCGGGCACGCCCCTATCTGCCAAGAATGCGGCAGCGCCCTCGAAATGGGCGAAGGATGCCTCAAATGCCCCGCCTGTGGCTACTCTAAATGTGGGTAATAAACATCTTTTGTAAAAAATCCCCTAAAGAACTAATTAAAACAACCCAATATTTATATGAAACACAAACTTTCAAAAGGCCTCATCCAAATATATACCGGCTCCGGCAAAGGCAAAACTACCGCCGCCATTGGATTGGCCAATCGCGCCACTGCCAACAACTTAAAAGTTATTTTCATCCAATTCCTCAAATCTCACTACGACAAAAAATCCATCACCCAAAATCCTCAAATCGATTATTACCATTTCGGGCTGGATCACCAGAAATATGGATGGCTCACCAAAGATGAGAATGGCAAAGTCTCAAGTGGCTACATAGAAAAATTCCAGAAAATCATTCAAAAAGCCTGGCGATTTACCAAATCGACCATCAAGACAGGGCAGTACGACCTTGTTATTTTAGACGAAATCAACCTCGCCGTCTATTTTGAATTTATAAATATCAAGGATATAATAGAAACCATCCAAAACCGCCCGGTCCACACCGAAATCATCATAACCGGTCAAAAAGCCGACCCAAAACTAAAAAAAATCGCCGACCTAATCACCGAAATGAAAGAAATCAAACATCCTTTCCAAAAAGGCCTCCTCGCTCGAAAAGGAATAGATTATTAAGTAATAAAAAATTTGACAATAAAGAACATTGAATTATAATAACAAAGTCGGTCAAGAAAGGACCAGTAAAATGAAAAGAGTTAACCTGCAAAACATAGATTGCCTTGCATATGGACTCATCCTGCTCGGTATAGTGTCAAGATTAATCCCACATCCCGCAAACTTTACACCTATAGGAGCCATTGCCCTTTTCGCCGGCACGTATTTGACAACCAAAAAATCATATCTCATTCCCATAGTTGCCATGTTCATCAGCGATCTTTTTCTCGGTTTCCACAATACTATTCCATACGTTTACGGCAGCTTTGTTATTATTTATCTATTCGGTCAATACCTAAACAAGCATAAAAATATCCAAAACCTTCTAATGTTTTCTCTTAGTGGCTCCGCTTTATTTTTCATCATCACCAACTTTGGCGTTTGGCTTCATTCCGGCATGTATACCCACACCCTCGACGGTTTGATAAAATGTTACATTATGGCTATTCCATTTTATAAAAATACTCTCACCGGAGATCTTATCTATGGTGCCATACTATTCGGCGCTTATGAATTTGTTAAACTGAAATTAACCCATAAAAAACTAATCAAACAAACAACTTAAAAAGGAGGAAGAATGTCTAAAATCGAGATTTTAGATTTTTTTGCCAAATGGTGTGGTCCATGCAAAATGATGAAACCAGTTATCGAAGAACTGGAAAAAGAATACGAAGGTAAAGTAACTTTTCATAAATACGACGTAGATGAAAATCATGAAGAAACATCAAAATATCAGATCATGAGCATTCCAACAATATTAATCAAAAAAGATGACCAAATCGTAAATCAACTCGCTGGCGTTCAATCCAAAAAAGCCATGCAGGAAGCGATTAATAGCGCTCTAAAACTAAAATAAAAAGGGTCTAAATCTTAGAAATTCTCCTCACGGGAGAATTTTTATTGGCCTCCTTCGGCAGCCTACTTTCTAAATCAATCTATCCCTATATTACTGTCGCACTTCAATTCAACAAATATGTTTAAAGCCGGGCTCCTGCCACGCCCGGCTTTTCTTATTTAATTGTCCTATATTATTGTTGTCGGAGATCTCCAACCTGAATTTCTTCGATATTACTCGTACTCGCGGGCTCTAACTGCTTCAGGATACAGAAACAAGAAATTAGGTTGTGAAATGTTGCTCTCGATCCCCGAGGTTCTCCTAAAGAAAAATTTCTTCCTTCGTGTATGGAGAACCTTATTCAACCGCAAACTATGCGAACCTTGCAGCTGACGTTGGTGTTTGCAGGGAAAGTTATATACTTTCGTTGTTTGCGAAGTTTCACAGACATTCAGTCTGCCAGGTCGCACTTCGCTGACGACACTTGGTGTCATGTACTTTGCAATGTTCTGCGGTTCCAATCGCTAAAGTGTAATACGAGAACACAATTAGAGATTTTCGCAACAGACAAGAGGCAGGGAGTACTAGGGATAACAATCCCATTGTTAAGGCGCCATAAAGGCAATTTGCTGGGAGAAAAGCGATTCGCGCAAGCCTTACCTCTCTCCCCAGATTAGTCCGCGCCCATATGCGCGCGGCAGGCCTAAGTGCGAGATTTCCGCACCGATACTAGCAAATGGGATCACCTCTACAATGCATGTCAGCATCTCCCAGATCGGTGAAATTAGTCATATGACTAGCTCTCGCTACGAACCAACCAGATGGTCTTTTACCAATAGACGGATGCTTCTTATATTTCTCGCTAGCGATAGTCTGGTCAGGCACTGCACCACTATCCTAATACGAGCCACCTATCTTTAATCGTTACCATCTCCTCAACAATGATTGTCGCTAACAATCCAGGGACTACTTACTGTTTTCAGAAAACGACACTTCGATACGCTCACAAAACCTCATATTAACCGCGAGTTTCCTATTAACAGTTTTCGCCACCTCTTCACTGGAAGCCCTAGCAGCCAAACTGCAAAGCTAGGGCAAGACCAAGCCCGGCGGAGTCTCCTCCGAGTGGTCTTCTTTGGAACAACTAGCACCGCGGACTATCGTCCGCATGCCCGTCACGGCCATATGTGCTATCCTCCCTTCTGAAGAGATTGGATATTATAGCATAAAATGAGCAAACATGACAGCCCGCCAATCATCTATCTAATTAGCTATAGCTACCAGGTTGAACTTATAGTATAACAATCCCATAATCCTGTCAATGCTTACAAATAATAGGAACGCTTATGTCTTATCCAAAAAATTTCCTATTTAGTTCAGCCACCCCTGTTTACCAGACAGAAGGAGAGAATACAAATAGCGACTGTCAATAGGAACAAGCAAAAGGAAATATTTCCGATGGGAACGCCTCTCTTTAAGCCTGCAACAGTTGGAATAAATATAAAGACGACATAAAAATTTTAAAACAAACAAATCAAAACGCCTACCGACTTTCAATTGAATGGGTAAAGGTAGAGCCAAAATTTAAAAAATATAATAAAGAAGCTATAAAGCACTACAAAAACCAACTCAAAAAACTAAAAGACAATGGGATTCCCACTATGGTTACCCTTTTTCACTTACTCTTCCGCTCTGGGCCGCCCAAAAAGGCGGTTTTACCGACAAAAAAACACTCAGCACTTTACTTTTGCTCAAAAAATGACAAAAGAACTGGGCGAACATGTCGACCTCTGGGCCACTCTGAACGAACCGACAGCTTACATACTTAAAAGCTATATTCAAGGAGACTGGTGTCCCGGCAAAAAAAGATCTAAAAGAAACTCTTTTAGTCTATAAAAATCTTATTGCCGCCCACAACCAAGCCTATGTTCAAATGAAGAAAACCGACAAAAACGCTACTGTTGGAATTGTTGCAAATATGGCCGCCTACAAACCTGCCGAACAAAGTCTTCTAAACAAGGAAATAACCTTGATCGCCAAATCATTTTCAAACGATCTTTTTACCCATTTTATTATTAACAAATGCGATTTTCTCGGTATCGATTATTATATGCAATTCACCATCGGCCATATTCAACCTTTCGCCCAAAAAAACAAATCCCGGATCTCTGACTACGGCTAGCCTCTTCATCCCGAAGGCATTTACCAAATAATCAAAGAAAACCAAAAATGGCAAAAGCCGATCTACATCACCGAAAATAGCGTAGCAGACAGCCAAGATGAAATCAGATTAAAATGGATCACAAAAACTTTAGAGCATATCGAAAGAGCTATCGATGAAGGCGTTGATGTTCGTGGCTACTGCCACTGGTCGCTTTTAGATAATTTCGAATGGTCCGACGGATACTCCATGGAATTCGGTCTTTTCACCCGCGACCGCCAGCCTCGCCCCTCTGCCCACATCTACGCCGAATTAATCAAAAAAACACCTTTTTCCTAAAAGTCTTGTTCATAATCTATTCTTAAAGCAAATTAAACAGGCTTTAAGGCGAAAGATGTGGAGCGTGAGGAAATCTAGCCATAACTAATTTAACAAGCAATTCACATTTTGCAGTCAAAGGGCGCTTAATACAACTATCAGATATAGATTATGAACAAGGCTCTAGTGTTGCATTCAAACCTGATATAAGATAAAATAATTACAAATAAATAAAAATAAAGGACTCCTATGGAAAGAGTATTGATCTCCCAAATATCAAAACACGAAGGCAAAGAAGTTTTACTAATGGGCCGCGTTATTAACTTAAGAAAATTAGGCAGCATCTATTTTGTTATTTTACAAGATAGAAGCGCCACTATTCAAGTCGTTTTCGAAAAAGAAATTGAAGTCAGAATAGGGGATTCTGTAAAAATCACTGGAAATGCAAAATCAGAACCGCGAGCCAAAGGTGGATTTGAAATCGCCGGCGACAGTTTAGAAATCATTGCCGCTAGTATCGAAGAACTTCCTTTCGATCTCTCCAAACCCGAACTAAACTTGCAGCTAAATACTTTATTAGATTACAGACCTCTTTCTCTGCGCCACCCTAAGATTCAAGCTATTTTCAAATTATACGATATACTGCTCAAAACTTATGCCCAAGCTTTAAGAGACGAGGGCTTTACCGAAATAAAAACTCCAAAACTTCTCGGAGCTGCCACCGAAGGCGGCGCCAATTTCTTCGAAGTCAAATATTTTGAGCAAAAAGCCACCCTTGCCCAAAGCCCTCAATTCTACAAGCAAATCATGGTCGGAGTATTTGAACGCGTATTTGAAGTTGGCCCAGTATTTAGAGCCGAGCCTCACTTCACCACCCGTCACATCAACGAATACATTTCCCTCGACGCCGAAATGGGCTGTATCGAATCATTCCGCGATGTTACCGCCATGCTAAATAAAGTTATCAAAAAACTATTTTCCGCCCTCAAGCAAGAAGGTCAGGAATATCTCAAAATGTATAACGCCGAAATACCTGAGGTACCAGACCAAATCCCACATATCAAACTCTCAGAAATCAAAAAAATCATCAAAGAAAAGTACAAATACGAAATCCCCTCCAATACCGACATTGACCCAGAAGGAGAGAGACTGGCTGGTCGCTGGGCTAAAGAAGAGCACAATTCAGACTTTCTCTTTATCACTAATTATCCCCGATCAGACCGTCCATTCTATACCATGCCATCCAAAGACAATCCAGAAGAAACAGAAGGTTTTGACCTTATCTTCCGCGGCGTCGAGCTTGTCACCGGATCCCAACGTATCCACGACTATCATATGCTCATAGAATCCATGAGAAAGAAAAAGATTAAACCAGAAGGCATGGAGTTCTACCTCAACACCTTTAAATACGCCATGCCTCCGCACGGCGGTTGGGGAATGGGTTCTGAGCGACTCATCTATAATCTCTTGGGCCTAGATTCCGTCAAAGAAGCCGTCCTCTTTCCGCGCGACGTCAAAAGACTATCCCCATAAAAAACATGAATAAGAAGCCAGAACTCATCTCCCCGGCCGGAGATTTAGAAAAATTAAAAATCGCCTTTCAATACGGTGCTGACGCAGTCTATGCTTCAACTCCCAAATTTTCTATGCGAACTAGAGAAATTGGCTTCGACCATGAGGCATTAAAAGAAGGAATAGACTACGCCCACTCTTTAAGCAAAAGAGTTTATCTCACTTTAAATGTCTTTCCGCATGCCTCTGAGATAGAGGAGATCAAAAAGCATGCCCTAAATACGATCTCACTCAAACCAGACGCCATCATTGCTGCCGATCCAGGAGTTATCTTGTACCTAAAAGAAAACACCGACATCCCAATCCATCTCTCAACGCAGGCCAGCACTACCAACCACCTAACCGCCAATTTTTGGCATAAAAATGGCGTCGAACGTATCGTTTTAGCCCGCGAATTAAACCTCAAAGACATCAAAATAATCTCACAAAAATCCCCAATAGAACTTGAATCCTTCGTCCATGGCGCCATGTGCATGGCCTATTCCGGCCGTTGCCAGATCTCAAATTATCTCGTCGGCCGCGATCCCAACAAAGGCGGCTGTGTCCAACCATGCCGCTTTAAATATAAAATGCATACCGTCGAAGAAGAACTTCGCCCAGACGAACATTTTCCAATTTACGAAGACAGCCAAGGTTTTTACATCTTCAATTCCAAAGACTTATGTATGATCCAGCACATCCCTGACTTGATTAACTCCGGCATTACGTCTTTCAAGATCGAAGGCCGTCTCAAGAGCATTTATTACGTCGCCATAGCTACTAAAACATATCGCCAAGCCATCGATTTATATTTTCAAGACCCCGCAAAATACGAAGCAGAAAAAGACAATTTATTCTCAGAAATACAAAAAACATCCAGCAGGGGATTTACCACTGGATTTTATTATCACAAACCAAATGAAGACACTAACAACTACCAGTCTGCCCGCACCGTCAGCGGCTGGTCTTTCATCGGCCTTGTCAAAAACTACGACAAAAATAAAAAAATGGCCGTTGTCGAAGTCAAAAATCAATTAAATAACCACCAACCCGCCGAGATAGTCACGCCCGAAAAGATTATCAATTATAATCTAAATACCATGATTCATAACAACACAAAAGTCGACGTCGTCCATGCCAATTACATTATACATATCCCACTGGAAGAAGAAATTCCCCAAAATTCATTCCTTAGGATAAAACACTCTAAATAATACTAAAAAATATATAAACCCTCATTTATCTATCCTCATAAAGACCATAGAGCTTAGCCATCTTTTAAAACATCTCTATTGTAAATCCCATGCTTCACTCAACACTTAGAAAACAGTATTGACAAAATACAATACTTTCTGTATAATTACTTACTATGTGCTGCTTTTTTGCACTAAAACATCAGGAGGATAGCAGGAAAGTGGATGATAACAAAGTTGGTTTCAACAGTCTTTCGAAATGCGTGAGAGATGATCTCTCGCTCGTATTAGGCGGATTGCAATCCGCAGAGGCAGCCAATATAAGGTGCTGCTCTAAACGAACTGTAGACTTCAATCTAAGCACTGCCTATGGCAAATTCGAAACTGTCGGAGTCGCTCGATCAAGAAATGCCGTATATTTTTATCTCTTTAAAAACGATCTGATCGGCCCCTTCTTGGCTCGCGCCAAGGAGCTTCGGGACGAAGCAGACAGAAGAGAAAGAGCCCGGCAGATGGTAGAGTCAGCCTGTAAGCCGACCGAAAGCAGAAAAGAAGCAACAATAGCGGCAGCGTAGCCGCAAACATAATTCGCATAATAAGCGGACTGACCCAGCAGGTACCCTCACGTTCTCATACTCGCCCACAATATCATACAAAACGTGAGGGTACCGCCACTCACTTTAAAAAATAATTTTTATAAAAACAGACCCGTTAACTTGCTTAGTTAACAGGTTCCATCAGGTATTGACATTTTCATATATTTATGCTATAATTTAAACACAATAGATATTGCACCTTTTCATAAAATTGCAACCGGGTGACAGCACCCTGACCCAGATATAGGTTTTCCCCTCCTTGCCTATATATGGGCAGGATCCTGTTACCCGGTTTTGCGTATAAGCACCTTTTCATAAAATTATTATCAATATATCAGTATCGCAAATTTTTTATAATTACAAATTCTCTAAACAAGCTCATCTCTAGAACCGTCTTTTTGTAAATCTTAGCATTGTTGTTATAATAAACTCGTACCAAAATCCTAATTCATCTTTTAATTCTATCTAAGGAATCTTATGAATGATATAAAATGTCCAAATTGCGGCACCGAAATAACCATCGACGAAGCCATTGTCCAGAAAATGGTCAACCTTAAAGTCCAGAAATCTCTTGAAGAAGAGAAAAACAAACTTCAAACCGAATTAAAAACTCAGCTCGAAAAAGAACAAGCCCAATCTCTAAAAATAATTCAAGAAAAACTAGAACAATCTCGCCAAAAAGAACTCGAGTCCATCAAAAAACAAACCGAGCTCGAAGACAAGATCAAGTCGCAGGAAATAAAAACCGCCCGTAAAATCCAAGAAGAAAGAAAACTTATTTTAGAGAAAATGGAAAATGATCTCAAATCAAAATACGAACTCCAAATCCAAGATATGCAAAAAAAACTCGAAGACACCCAAAAAGCTGTCCGTGAAGCTGAACGTAAAGCTCATCAAGGCTCAATGCAAACTCAAGGCGAGGTTTTAGAATTATCAGTCGAAGAAATGCTCAAATCCGCTTTTCCATTAGACAAGATCGAACCCGTCCCCAAAGGTATCAACGGTGCCGACATTATTCAAACCGTCTATGGTTCAAGTGGCCGACCCGCTGGCAAAATCGCTTGGGAAATGAAACGCACCAAAAACTGGACCGAGGAATGGGTCCAAAAATTAAAAGACGACTCCCGAGCCATCAAGGCAGATATTTCCGTCCTAATTTCCGATGCGATGCCAAAAGACATACAAAATTTTGGATCCTATAATGGAATTTGGGTTTGCAATTATTCAATAGTCAACGGCGTCGCCTCAATAATGCGAAATCAACTAATCGCCGTTGCTTCCGCCATTACAGCTGAAACCGGAAAAGACCAAAAAATGGAAGCTATTTACGCTTATTTAACTTCAAATACTTTTGCTCAAAAAATCCAGGCATTAGTCGAAACTTTTGATCAAATGAAAACTTCTCTCGATACTGAAAAACGCGCCATGACCAAAATCTGGTCCACCCGCGAAACCCAAATTCTTCGCTTAACCGAAAATACCGCCAAAATGTACGGCGAGATTCAAGGTATCGCTGGCGCTGCCCTCCCAGCCATCGAAATATTAGAACTCGAAAGTAAAGAATGACTTAAAAAATATCAAAGGAAAAATATGGAAAAACTAGAAAGAGCTGCCGCACTCATCATAAAAAATAGAAAAATCCTCCTAATGTACCGTTTTTATAAAGGACAAGAATACTACGTTTTCCCCGGCGGCGCAGTAGAGAAGAATGAATCGCCTAAAGAAGCCGCTATTCGAGAAATAAAAGAAGAATTCTGCTTAGATATAAAAATTAACAAGCTCCTTTTTAAAGCCTACAATCCCGGTGATTCAGGTTTTCCCGGAAGAGATGAATTTTACTATTTAACCACCGATTTTACCGGAATCCCAACTATCGGCGGCGCCGAAAAAGAACACCTTTCTGAATCTAATATCTACGAGCCTCGCTGGATAGAACTAAATAAAGTAAAAGATCTTATCCTCTACCCCCAAATCGCCAAAGATAAATTCCTGGAAACCCTGGATAATGGAGTACTTAATGTAATATAAAGACTTTGCCATAAATCTAGCCAAAGAAGAGAATTAGCTCTTGGCCCCGAGTACTAAAGAACTCAACTCAGCCTTAAAATCAGATTGCTTAATATTTTTAGTAGCCATGCGCGAGCAAACGATTGTTGGTTTTACCCTTGGCTATATTCACAGTAAGTTCACATGTCTAATAAATTTTCTAGTGGTCGAAGACGACTATCAAGGGCAGGGTATTGGCAAAAAATTGCTAGACGCTGTAAAAGAAGAACTTAGAACCAAAAATATAAAAAATTTCTGGCTGATGACACATGGTTTCAATACAAAAGCTCAACAATTCTACACTAAATATGGGATAAAAACTTGTGAAGACATTTTTAAAGTTTATTTTCAAAGGGTCTAAATAGAATACAAAGATTTTGCTATCGATCTAGCCTACAAGGCAGGCAGCATCATGCGTCGAAACTTCCAACCCAGCACAGTAAAATATAAAAAAATTCATATCTATAAAATCAATTCCTCGACTTCCTCAGCATGTATCCAGTCAAACTAATCAAAATAATATTAACCGTTAATAAAACTAATCCTGTCATTAAAGATGGCATCGCCGAATCGCCAGAGAAATAGTAAAACAATGCCAATACAAAAAATAAAACAGTTGCAATATTAAGCGGTACAAATAAGACAAACATCAAACCAAACGCCAAAAACAAATTATACAACATTCGAGTAATATTAATCCTAACATCATAACATATACGAGAAAACACTCGACGCAATTCTCGCTCAAATAATTCAAACATTATTAGCCTCTCCGACCAACAATCAGTCCTATTAGCCAGCCGACCAAAAACGCAGCCCCAACGCTATGCCACGGACGCTCGCTCACGTATCTGTCAACCTCCCTGCCACTCCTTTGGGCCTTACCCCATATATACTTGGATTTTTCCTTTAGCATATCTTTATATTCATGTAGTCGATCTCCCATCTCTTCATCTATCTCACCACCCATATCCGTAAATTTTTCATTAAGCTCTTTTATTCTTCTTTCGATTTCCCTTATTTGTTGATTAGTTGCCATTTTTACCACCTTTCTTAGACACTTGCCCCTTTTTCTCTGGCTTCTGGCAAACCTATTGCCGCTGCTTGCTTGGGATTTGCAACCTTTTTCCCTAATCCCCCAGATTTCAACTCTCCCTTTTTAAACTTATACATCGTTCTTTTAACCTCTTCTTGCGCTTTTGGTCCGTACTTAGCCATTCTCTCCTCCACATATGATTCTACTAAATCAAATAACTAAAGATCATAGTAAAAAATATTAATAATTGCCCAATAAACAATACAGAACTATAAATCTTGATAAAAAACTCTAAGTATCTTATAATACTCTCATCGAGGTGAACGATATGGCAGAAATGATATGGAATGGATTTACACTTGATGCTGATTTCGCCCTTAGGGCATCTCCAACATCTACCCTCATCCTCTTCAATAGTCTCAAGCGAATAATTAACAGATTAGTGCTCGACAAGCAAAAGAAGACAATCAACTGGAACATGTTCTGTCAACTAGAACGGAACAAAGACCAGACCTATGATGCTATTCTAGAATTCCTTGGCGCATGGGGCATACTAAGTCGACAAAAATCCAATAATTATTCAATCCAATCGGATGAGTACCTCATAAACCCATCACTAAACGGCACACTCTACTTCACAAGTGGACAAGATGCCGCCGACTACGCACATTTCTATTGCAAAGACAATCACCAAAACTGGTCCTGGTATATTTTCCGGAACCCTTCATTCAGCAAAATAACTAAAGTAACATTCTGTACTAAGCGACAATGCCAATTTCTCCGACCCAAAACAAAAACATGCAGTCGCAAAGACTGCGACAATCTCACCCGCAATATCTAAACACTCTGTCCAACGCTCCGCCAGGAGCTTTTTTTATTGAGATGATTCCATATTTGCCGCAATCGCTGATGTTTGAATTTCAGCTAAATGCTTAACTATTAGTTTTGAAACCTCGATCCTAACCTCATCTTTATCAATTTGAGCCAACTCATCAGTCAATTCGACATTTTGACTTTCCATGTCTCTACAGATTTCTTCAATAGTCGTTCATTGTATAGGAACTTCTTTTACTACACTTTCCCCATCTTCACCAAAACACTCAACCTTAATTCTTGCCATCAACTCAACCGTTGTCAGCACATAACCCAATCCTGGGATTTTTTAGCATATCCAGACAGCTTGCTCAAAAAGCCACACTCGCTATCATCCTTTTTTCATCAGTCTCCGGCGCCACAAAATTTAAATCTTCTTGTGAATACTTTTCATGTTCCATTTTTCCTTCTATAAATACAATCCATTATAAAATAAATCAACTTACAAGGGCAGAGAAAAATAAGTTAAAGCCATATATTTGTTATAAGGTGGGTTTTGGCCTTAGATCGGAACAACTTTCCATTACTAACAGCTATATTACTACCATCAGACCCCAATCCGCACACATCTAAGCGCAAAAAAACGTTCAAAGCATTATTTATACCAGCAGCTTCAGAGCGACCAGCCATCGCATATTTCAACCAAGCTTTTTGCTCGTCAATAACTCCCAAATCATCATCTAAAACATCTTCCGGATTACCAGCACCATCATAACCTTTCCATCTCTTCTTCCATGCTCCATCACCAAATACATAAGAGGGGACTGCCAATATCTCAACATTATCTTCAGAAAATTTTTTATAAATTTGAGGATACCAAGAGTCCGCACATATCGCCACGCCAAGCCTACCAGCATCAGTCTCAAATACCGGTAATTCCTCAATACTCCCCTCAGATAAAAAAGTCTTTTCTTCCTTCGTTAGGAAAACCTTCTTAATTACTTTGCCCAATACTTTACCTCTTGGATCATAAACCACACTAATATTAAACAAGGAACCTTTGATAATTTTCAAAGACCTTTTTTCAACAAATGGCTCGGGGAGCACTATTGATCCAGCTATCATTGTAACTTTATATTTTTTTGCCAGTCTAGAAAAAACGTTTTGGTATATCTGTGCCATATCATCAGAACGCATTTTAAAAATAGATTTTTTCACATTCAACGAATAAATAAAATTCTTAGAAAAATTTCTCAAATTATTTTTGATTACTAATTTCATAGCCGACCTTAAATCTCTGGCCAGATATACTTCCTCGGGCATATCAGACAGTACCAACCATGTCCCGATATATTCAGGAAAAACTATTATCGTCTTTTCATTAATCAATCCGCTGCTTTGTGCTTCTAACAAGTATCTTTCCAGTTTGCGGCAAAAACTATCCTCAGAACTATAATCAGCAGCCTTCATAAAAGGTTGAACACCAACCATATTCCCAAGTCCATTGTCTTTACCATAAGTTATAACTTCTATTTTTTCCATTACGACACAATTCTACAATAGATAATTAATCTTGTAAAAATCCCATATATAAGTCAAAAGCCCGCCAGTGAATGATTTTGCCTCTATCATTTTAGTGGGCATTGTGTTTAATTTTATTTAAGTTTGTTCAAAAAATTTTAATATACGCTTGTTTAAAATTTATAATAATTGCGGATTTTTAATTTGATCGTTCTTTTCATCATTCTTTCGCTTGGATCTCAAAAACGTAGATCCCTTCTTTTTTGTCATACCAAGCTCCAATTGTAGAACCTGTCGCTGGTACAATTACCGTGCCATCGGGCAATCGGTAAACGCCGGTCGTTTCCGGCACCATCTTCAACTCATCATCGCAGACAGGGTAGGCATAGCCTGCTAGTTTATCTTCTTGTGCCAGACTGTACCCAATCCAACACTCGGTTGTATCGCCGGCACTTGGAGTATTCTTCCAAGGCGACGACTGGTTCGGCTGAGGAGTCAAATCCTCAAATCTGCTGAAATTCCCCACGAAAACAGGTATCGTCACCGGGAAATTCACAAAGGTGACCATATACACTACGCCTTCGTGTCTTGTATTGGTCTGCCAGCAGATCTCTACTGGTTCTTTCGTGCCCCAGGCAACTCTATCACTTGCGTTAAACTAGTAGGATAAGCTACCAGTCTCTGGCTATCCTGGACAAGGATCACATTGGTCTAGATAGTGTAAACACTAGCCTAAACTGTTCTGACCGCGTCGCTAGGACATGAGTCATCATCCGGAGCACTCGGGAAAACAGTCGAACCGTTGAATTTGCTAACTGGTTCTCCGTTAGACCCGCCAGGAACCCAAACCAGAATGTTAGCCCTCAAAGTCGATCCTGTGTTTCCGTCGTTAGGGTACATTTTCTTTCACCTCGTAAAACAGAAGATCCCTTGTAGTCAGATCCACAAGAATCAAATGAATTACACCTTATAAAATACGCATTCTGTCAATATCTCTCAACCCGTCCGGATGCTTTGACAATAACACACCACTTATAGTAACTTGTGTATATGCAAGATAAAGAATTTCTCATCGAATATAACAAACTAAACCCCCAGCAAAAAGAAGCCGTCGATATCATCGAAGGTCCTGTTATGGTTATAGCCGGACCAGGCACCGGCAAAACCCAAATCTTAGCCATGCGCATTGCCAACATTCTCCGCACTACCCAGATAAATCCTTCAAACATCTTATGTCTTACTTTCACCAATTCCGGCGTTCAGGCTATGAAACAACGACTCTTAAAAATCATTGGTCCAGCCTCATACCAAATCCACGTCCACACATTTCATTCTCTTTGTAACGAAATAATTTCTTTATTCCCAGAAAAATTTCTTACCGCCAGTAAAATAAACCAACTAACCGATCTAGAACAAATCCAACTCATCCAAAAAATCATCAAAGACAACTCTTATCAATATCTAAAACCTCTCAAAGCACCTTTCCACTATCAAAAATCTATCGTCGCTTCCATCGGTAACTTAAAACAGGAAAATATTTCACCCCAAAAATATAAAGAACTAATCATAGAAGAGCTCAAAAACTTTAAAAACATCGAAGATCTTTATCACAACAAAGGCTCCTCCAAGGGCAAAATGAAAACCAAATATGAGTCGCTCCAAACCGATTTACAGAGAAATTCAGAACTCGCCGATATCTACGACAAATACCAAACCACTTTAGCCCAAGGGGGTAAATACGACTATGCCGACATGATTCTTTTTGTTGTAAATGCCTTCCAAACAGATACTGAAATACTCGCCACTTATCAAGAAAAATATCAATACATTCTTGTCGATGAATATCAGGACACCAACTCCGCTCAAAATACCATCGTCCACATTCTCGGCTCATTCTACAACAATCCAAATATTTTTGTAGTAGGGGACGATGAACAATCAATCTTTCGTTTCCAAGGCGCATCATTAGAAAACATTCTCACTTTTAAAGAATCCTATCCCGAAGCCAAAATAATCATCCTAGAAAATAACTATCGCTCCAACCAAAAAATCCTCGACGCCTCCCGTGCCGTCATTCAGAACAACCAAAACCAGATCTTCAACGCCTTAAATATCGCTAAAAATCTAAAATCCCAAAAACAAGATATCAAAGGTAATGTCGAGATAGGAGAATTTTCTCATGGCTCCATCGAGTCTTATTTTGTCACCAAAAAAATCGAAGAGTTAATTAAAAAGGGGATAGATCCCAACGAAATCGCCATCCTTTACAAAGAGCACCGCGACGCCACCGAAATCATAGATTTTCTCTCCAAACTAAACATCCCCTATATAATAGAAATAGGCGGCAATATTCTCGAAGATCCCGAAATCGACAAAATCCTTTCATATTTAAAGGCCCTAAACTTTGGCGTCAAACAAACCGACAACCAAACTCTCCTCGAGATAATGCATTATCCATTTTTTGGTATCTCTCCACTCGACATTTACAAAGTCACTGTCGCCACCAATAAAGAGCGCAAAAACCTCTTTGATATCATTTCTTCAAATAAAATCTTAGATACTTTGGGACTCGACGAACCGAACGCCCTCAAAGAATTTGTCAATATTTTTCTTAAATGTCAAAACAAAGCCAATACCCAAACTTTCGCTCACGCTTTTGAATATATCATCAACACCACCGGCTATCTAAATTATCTCTTAACCTTACAAGAATCTGTCCATCATCTAAACAGACTCCAAACTCTCTTTGACGAAATTAAAACATTAAATACCAAAAATAAACATTTAAAACTTCATAGTTTTATAGAATATATCGAACTCCTTCAGGAAAACGATCTATCCATAAAACAACGCGAGCTCTCTGCCAGCTACGCTGGCGCTCATCTTATGACCGCCCACAAATCAAAAGGTCTCGAGTTCGAATACATTTTTCTCATTCACGTCACTGACAAACACTGGGGTAATAAAACCAAAAAAGAACTCATCAAACTCCCAAATACTATTTTCAAAACCAAACCAAGTCCCGAGGAAAACGATGAAGAAGAACGCCGCCTTTTTTATGTCGCTTTAACAAGAGCTAAAAAACACATTTTCCTCACTTACGCCATTTCCTATGGCGAAACTAATTCACCAACCCTCACCGTCCCCTCAAAATTCCTCTCCGAAATTCCCAAACATCAAGCCACCAAATTGGAAACTAAAATTTACGAAGAAAATTTTGACGAACGGCTTCGCCTCACTTTTGCCAAGAAAAAATGGCAGCCATCTCAAGCCCTTGAAGAATTCCTCAGACAGCTTATCAAAGATTTTATCTTGAGCCCAACCGCCCTCAACTCCTATCTCGAATGTCCTCAAAGATTTTTCTATGACAACATCCTCCGCGTTCCAAAAACCAAAGACTTCACCCAATCCTACGGCACCGCCGTCCACAAAGCCCTCGAATTATTATTCAAAAAATACAAACGCGATTTCGCCCTTCCGCCAAAAGAAGAATTCATCACCGACTTCCAAGAAGCACTAAAAGAAGAAATATTCACCGATGAAGATCTTGTTCGCGCTTTTGAACGTGGCACCGAAATCCTTTCCAAATTCTACGACTTTTACGCACAAGAATGGCAGGGTAGGGGAGTCCCGATCTCTTGCGAATATGACTTCTCCAGACACAATGTTCACTTCAACGATATTCCAATTACCGGTAAAATCGACCGCATCGATTTGATCGACAAAGTTACCAGCAAAGTTCGCATCGTCGACTACAAAACCTCATCTCCCAAATCTCAAAATTACCTTATGGGCCAAACCAGAGAAGCCGACACTAAATATCTCTACCAAGCCTATTTCTACAAACTTCTCGCCGACACCGATCCGCTTTTTCAATGGCAAGTAGGCGATATCGAATTTGATTTCATCTCACCCGAAAAATCCACCGCTGCAGAGTCTAAATTCAAAAAAGTCGCTCTCCCTATAGAGAACAAACCTTACGAGGCATTCAAAAAAATCGTTGAAGAAACATATGAGAAAATAGTCAATCTCGAATTTCATCTCGAAGATCAAGCTTGTAAAGAGGGCGACGGCAAATGTCCCTACTTCAACATCTGCCACAACAATCAAAGTGAATAAAATGGCATAGTTAAATTAATCATTGTTTATTGTTTTAGCAAGAAAATAAATAATATAATAGAAAAAAGAGCTGATCTATGTTGTAAAACAATCACAACAAAAGACAGTCCAGAAACTTTCTATTCAATATTAGGAGAAGCTATGAAAGTCGCATTCTTTGAAACCGAACCACGGGAAAAAGGAATATTATCTAAAGAGCTACATGGCTATCAAATGACCTTCTACAGCGGAAAACTCAGCCCCCTATCAGATTTCGAAAATCTTAAAGAGGTTGAAGTGATTTCGCCATTCATTTATTCTGAAATTACTAAAGAAGTACTAGATAAACTGCCCAAATTGAAATTCATCACAACACGATCAACAGGATTTGATCACATCGACCTAAAAGCCTGCAAAGAAAGAAGGATTATTGTAGCAAATATTCCATCCTATGGTGAAAATACAGTCGCCGAACACACATTCGCATTAATCCTTGCTTTATCTAGAAAAATCATTCCAAGCGTAGAAAAGACTCGGCTAGGCAACTTTGGCATCGAAGATTTAAGAGGTTTTGATCTTAAAGATAAAACTTTAGGAATTATTGGACTAGGCAAAATCGGAGCTCATGTCGCAAGAATAGCTTATGGTTTCGAGATGAAAATACTCGGCTACGATCCATATCCAAATAAAGAATTAACTGATAAGTTTTCCGTCGATTTTACATCTCTCGAACAACTTTTAAAACAATCTGATCTCATAACACTGCATCTGCCTTTAAATAGCAAAACAGAACACATTATCAATGAAACAAATATCAAACAAATTAAAAAGGGCGTTTATATTATAAATACATCTCGCGGAGGATTAATCGATCCAATAGTCCTAATCAAGGCATTAAACGATAATTCTATAACGGGCTTAGCCCTCGACGTGCTAGAGGAAGAAACAC
>CAYZYR010000019.1:0-17993 GCA_964482785.1 uncultured Candidatus Saccharibacteria bacterium
AAAGAGTTGACAGACTATTGTCCTTGCAAAAGTCATCCAAAAGAGGCTTGATCTTATCTTTGGAAAACTCTTGTTTGATGCTGTTTGAGGTATCGATAGCTTTGATTCAGTTGTACCGAAGATCACAAAGACGAATAATCTCTTAAACTGGAAAATGCCAAATGCCCCGCGGCGCTCTCTTGCGAGTAATCTTATTCCCTTTGATCAGACTGGCGGCGGCTAGCCATTAGATTGTACTTATTCCTAGAAGCTATTTCAATTCCTGGGCATTGCATCCGTCAGGATATAGACAAATGAACTCAATACAGCTTTCGGGAAGATTGCAGTCGTCGATTACTTCAGCAGCCTACTGTTCAATCGAATTACGCTTAGCTCTATAACGGAGAATGAGCGAAGATACTTCGATTACCGCAAGACGCGATTTGGCCTTTTCCGACGCCTCTGCAGTCGGTATAAACTCGACCAAGCTCTCAACACCGAGATGCCTGACTACTTCCCCCAAGGTACATCTACGATGGAGAAAAAGAAAAACCTTATCTTGCGGAGACAGTTTGTCGACGCTGTTCTCGATCGACGGAGCAATGTCCGATATAAACCGTTGGTAAGACTGGCAGCATCCATGGCATAAACCTTCATGGTTACTTGTTCCTGTAAGTATCTCTAAGTAGCGAGCGCAATTCAGAGACATGTTCGCGCCAAGGTCTTAAACCTCCTCAATCGTATTTAGACATATTGTACTCTTATTTAGGGAAAAACAAGCGATTAATCTGCGAGTCAAGATATTTTTACTTTGTAGAGAGTTATTTAATCTTTCTCGTGATTAGAAAAAATATTAATAAAATAGAAATATCTTGCTGGTTTATATGGTATAAATGATTCTTTGGTGGGCGAGAGAGGATTTGAACCTCCATGGGATTGCTCCCACTACGACCTGAACGTAGCGCGTCTACCATTTCGCCACTCGCCCTTATTTTATTATTCTTATATTATTATTTTGGGACTCTTTTTATTTTTATATACCATTTATCGGCAAAAGAAAAGCGATCGGTAGGAAGGATACTGAACTTAAAATCAATGCCTTTGATTGACTGGCTGGTGGTTATTTTGTAAGGGGCTTCCTGATCATAAATGGCGAGGTATTGAGATTTTATGATTCCTTTGGCCTGATTGAAATCGTTTTTTCGGACATTGTCGTCAAGAGTGATACGGACATTTTCTAGAAGGCGGTCGAGTTGTTTGTTTTTTATCTGGGAAAAATTCATGCCTTTGGGCGGAATTTGCGAGGAATGCCAGTAGGGATAAAAATCATCGTAGTAGCCGGCATTGAAGCTGTAGATAACTATGTCATACTGAGCGACGTTTTGGATAGGAATAGTCTGAAGATCGGTAACGATTTCTTTTATTTTAACATTGTTTAGAGCGAGTTTTTTTTGGATGTTTTGGGAAAACTTCTGAGCTGAAGGTGTATTTGGTCTTAATAATTGTAAAGTAACTGGAGTAGGGAGAGTGGGGCCTTCTAAAATCTGCTTTCTAATATTTATATCGGATAGGGATGGCTTTGAGATATTGAAAAATGCAATTGTGTGCCTTGGGAGATTGAACTGATGCGAACGTGAATTGTTGTCGAGGCTGATGTCTATGCTGGTAGAGTTTATCTTGTTTCGGATAAAGGCTTTTTTGATATCTTCTTTTGTATCGAAGATGCGGAAGACGATTCTATGAAGGTAAGGTTTTGAGAGCGGGGAATTGTCGTTGGAAACAAGAACGACTTCGAGATTGGATTGGCTTTTGATTTTAAATGGGCCGTAAGGAAGGATCGGCTTCAAGGTTGAAGCTAAAAAGTAACCATAAGGCTGGTTTAGAATAAATTGGATATGGGACGGATCCGGATTGGTGATGGTGACATTGTCCCAATCTCCTTTTTGGCTTTCATATATTTTATAGATTTGAGTGGCACTGTAGCCTGATTTGATCTTAAATTTGTAGATTTTGCCGTCGGGGGAGATCTCCCAAGATTCGGCGACGGCCGGTTTTATTTGGCCGTCTTGATCAAGTCTGGCCAATCCTATGTTGGTAAGAGAAGCTAGAGAGTCGTTTAAGGAGGCGGAGGAATCGCTTAGAACGCCTTCTATTAATTCTCCTCCTTGAGTAGGAGCGATTTTGGTTCGATTGAGATAATTTTTTCTTATTAGATAAAGAGAACTTGAAAGGATAAATAGAAGAAGTACGAGGACAGTTATTTTCTCGAAATTTGATAGGACTTTGGACAATTTTAATGGTTTAATCTCAAGAATAGATTTTAGGAGAGAAATAATTCCTCCATTTGCAACAGAAAACTACTTTATTATGACATCTAATAAAGCGGTTAGGGCGAAGAGTACGGCTAAAACGATGGTGAAGATAAATAGCACTTTCTCAATGCCGCGGCGCGAGCGATAGAAGTTGCTATCTCCACTACCAAATGTTAGACCGGTACCGGCGCCCTGATGTTGCAGAAGTATACTTGCGACTAGAAGTACAGCAAGAATAATTTCTGTGGTTAAAAGTATTCGACCCACTGTTACTCCCCTGTTATTTATTAATCCCTCTTTGAGGCCTGGACCGGAATCGAACCGGTGTGCGCGGTTTTGCAGACCGCTACCTAACCACTCGGTCACCAGGCCAGATCGGTTACAGATCTAATACTACCTGATTTGGGTTTGTATTTCAAGGGTTATTGAGAGGAGAAGGATCTTAATTTTAGGTATGTTTACCTGACGAGCCTGGCGTCATCTAAGGCGTGGAGTTGGTTGTATTTTGAAGCGTCGATTTTTAGATCTTTAAAAATTTTTCCATGATTGAGGTCTAAATATTACTCTGGGTTATAGCCTTTATTATATAGGATAGTAGTAAGATCGATAGGGAGCCAATAAAATGGAGTTTCGAGACCATGGAATAATTTATAGAAATATATGGTATCGTATCGAGTGACAAATGTCATCATAATTGGCTTGTCCTTGCCAATGAAAGTGGCTATTTGATGCTTGGTTTTTTTGACTTACTTTATCTGATCCAGGTGTTGGAAGAATGTTCTGTTTTGTCTATTTGTTAATTTCTCAATCTGGGTCGATTTTTAATTCTAAATAGAGCTCCTGACTATTTTCTTTTACTACTCCCAAAGAAATAATTTCTCCTTTGTACGGATCAAGACTGATAAACTCGGAGTCGAAAAAGATGTTTTTTTTGTTTAACATAAGTGAATTATATGATTATTATGTTAAAATTTAAATATGGGTAAGCATTGGTGGAAGGTGGAATGATCAGTGGCTTTCGTGCTTATGTCCTCAAACATAAAACCCCCATGATGGGGGTTTTATGTTTGGAGCGGGTAACGGGAATCGAACCCGTCTCTCATCCATGGCAAGGACGTATAATAGCCACTATACGATACCCGCAACTAAATTCTATATAAATTATGTTAGCACAAATTGGTACTTGTGTAAAGAGCTTTTCAGGTTTATAATCGCAATGTATTAATAGAATCCAGTCGGAGGTACAATGAGCAAAAAATGGAAGAATAAAATAAAAAAAGCACAAGCAATACAGCGAGCGACAAAGAAAGAGACTACTGCTTTAACTGATTCAACTGAGGCGCCAAAAGCAGAAAATAAAAAGATAAGTAAAGTAGAAGAGCCTAAAAATAAATCTCTTTTACATGACAAGGATATGGTCAGGGCGGAAATCCGCAAAATCTCATTTATAATGTTGGTGATAATAATCGCGCTGGCGGTGGCAAAAATCACTGATGATCAAAATGGATGGATTTTAAAAGCAGCAGACTTTATTT
Source organism: uncultured Candidatus Saccharibacteria bacterium (assembly GCA_964482785.1). Classification (GTDB taxonomy): domain Bacteria; phylum Patescibacteriota; class UBA1384; order VFKW01; family VFKW01; genus CAYZYR01. Next base: position 3,827 of record CAYZYR010000019.1, read on the forward strand.
TTAAAGATTTTAAGATTTAAAATGTTATTTCTTTAGGGCGATATTGAAGAGCTTCTTGGATGTGGCTTAGTTCAATATCGTCTTTTTGATCAAGATCGGCGACGGTACGAGCTAATTTTAAAATGCGATGATAGGCACGGCCGGAAAGGTGGAGTTTGTCGACGGCATTTTGGAGAAATTTGGTTGATTCTCCGTCGCATTTACATATAGAGTCGACTAATTTTGAATTCATTTGGTTATTTAGTTTTATCTTGTGTCGGGATAGTCTTTGGGCTTGTAAAGCGCGGGCACGAGAAACTCTTTTTCTGATATCAAAGGAAGACTCTAATCTTTGGGGATCAGACATTTGGGAGAAATTTAATCTGGGGACTTCGAGATGAATATCAATGCGATCTAAGAGAGGGCCGCTTATTTTTTTGCGATAGAGGCTGATTTGTGAGGGGGTGCATTTGCAATCTTGGTTTGCGTCGGTAAGGAAGCCGCAGGGACAGGGATTCATGGCAGCGACTAGAATGAAATCGGCAGGGAATTGGATAGTGGCAGAGGCACGGGAAACAGTAACTTTATTATCTTCGAGAGGTTGACGAAGAGTTTCTAAAACAGAGCGGGGAAATTCGGGTAATTCATCGAGAAATAGAACGCCATTGTGGGCAAGAGTGATCTCGCCAGGCCTGGGATGAGAACCGCCGCCGATGATGGCGATGTGACTGGAAGTGTGATGAGGTGATCTGAAAGGTCGGTTGGCGACAAATGGTCTGTCGGATGTCAGCTCACCGGCGATGGAATAAATAGTGGTGACTTTGAAAATCTCGTCTTTATCCATATCAGGAAGGATACCGGAGAGAGCTTTGGCGAGAAGTGTTTTTCCGGAACCGGGAGGACCTGACATTAAGACATTGTGGCCGCCGGTGGCGGCTATTTCGAGGGCCCTTTTGGCATGGAATTGACCTTTTATATCTGAAAAATCAACTTCAGGTATGATATTTTTTGTTAAATTTTCAAAGGCGGGGATGACTGGTTGGATATTTATTTCATTTTTTAGATATAAGACGAGTTCGGAGATATTTTTGACAGGAATTATCTCGACGCCGTCTAGGATACTGGCTTCGGTTGAGTTTTCTTCGGGGATGAACAGACGGGCAAAACCTTGGTCGGCAACCATTTTAATAGTGGGCAAAATGCCAGTGACGGCCCTGAGCGAGCCATTTAGGGCGAGTTCTCCGATGAATAAACTATTTTTAACTGATTCTTTAGTTATTTGACCGTCAGCTAAAAGGATAGCGATAGCGATGGGCAAATCGTAAGACGGACCGATTTTTTTGATATGGGCTGGAGCTAAATTGACGGTAATTTTTTTAGTTGGGAAATTTGCACCCGAGTTTTTTATGGCGGCTTTGACTCTATCTTTTGATTCATCAATGGCTTTATCGGGTAGGCCGACAATAGAAAAACCGGGCAAGCCATGTGATAAATCTGCCTCAACTTCGATTGGTAAAACATCTATTCCGCAAATGGCGGACGAATATACTTTGGACAGCATTTACCCTCTTGATATTTAAAATGACTATGATGATTATAAGGCGAACCTTACTTTATTATATTATCTTTAATAGACACGGTTTGCAAACCATGTTTTGGAAAAGCTATTATGAAAATTTGTCAAAAGTACGGCGTAAAAAAGCAAAGTGGCGGAAGCATGGAAGCTTCCGCCACTGACTTCGATTGATGAGACTGGATAGATTGCCGATTTATGGCAGTTTCAGACTCTTGACCATAGCGTTGATGTCGTCTCGTCCAGGAGACTTACCGCTAGGCCACTCGATCTCAACCACATAGACCGGATACACGTCTAATCCTTTATAGCGGCCTTCCGAATATTTCGTCTTCTGACCGCCGCATACGATAAGATCGGTCTTCCAGTTATCGTCAGAATATCGATAGCGCTTGGCGATATATGTACCACCGACAGCACGTGAAAACACGATATTATCGATCTTGATATTCGGTTTGCTACCGATAGTATTCTGTATACTCTTGCTCCACTTGGCTGGAATGTCCCCAAGTGCGCTTTGGTGTGTATCGATATCGTTCAACTCCACTGATGTAATCCGAATATTACCTTGAATCGGGCCATCGATTTTTGAAGGGCTAATGTCTGTAGTCTTTGACATCAGGTAGATGTCAAGATAAGAACTTTCATAAGTTCCCCAAGAGCTACACCACCCGCTCGGCACATTCACCGACCCTTTCTTGACATACCAGAAGTCGATGTAATGTGTTTTGGCTGTTTTTGCTTTAGGTTTGGCGGCGGGTTTGGCGCTCTTGGTTCCTGCCACCGAAACAGTTGGCGGGCCAACGAGGATTACCAACAAAACAGCGGTAATCACCATCACTAAACTTGGAACGAACCACTTAACTCTCATCTATTTTCTCCTTTTACAATCGATCGGAAATATCCTTAGAGCTAAATTTGCTAATATTATAATCAGTGCAAATAAAATTGTCAATAGTAATTCGCTTAATGACGGATTAAAATGACAAAAGAAAAAACAAAATGACATTTATTTTATATAGTTGAATCCCGGATCAAGCCCGAGATGACAAAGTAAAAGAGACTCAGGATGATAAATAAAATTTGGGATGAAGAGGATTTTACTGAGTCATAAAGAAGAGGAATATAATAGAGACAATGATAGATGCCCAGCCTAAAAGGCGGATAGTTTTGTGATAGTTGGAGGCGGCTAAGATAAGTCCGATTACGAATATTAAAAGTGACAGGCCGATAATACCAAAGACGATAATTTTACCCTCTGGAGACGAGGCAACTAAGGAGTCGGCTGAGAAAGAGCCACAGCCTGTGTATCTGGAATAGGCCAAGCCGAGAGTGAACAAGAACATAGTGAGGGAAATAAAGCCAGTTAGGATACGATCACGCTTGGAAAAAGTACCGGTTGGATCGGCGGATTGTTTGGCGGGCTTGGGGACAAAACCGAACAAGTGTCTCAATTGTCCCCTTCTCAAAAGAATTCCTTGACACTCTCGACAACGGAGTAATTTAACTTCTTCATTTTGGGGATGTTTATAATCTTGAAGTGGAACGTGACAAAACGGGCAATCGATGGTGGCATGGACTGGTTTTTCGTGGATGACTTCTTCGACATCGATGTCTTCGGCAATGTATTTATTTAATCTATCTATTTTAGTATCATTTAACCAAAAAGAGCCGCAGTGGTCACAATTATCAAACTTGATAATCTCCTGCTCTTTATCTAAAATTTCAATATCTTCCATTTCGGCGCCGCAATTAGGACATGTCATAGCCCCTCCGAGTCAATTATTTATTTACATTATATATAAATTGAATTTAGTTTGAAAGATGATCGGCGATTTTCTCCTTTGCTTGATCATCATTTTTGATCCAGTGGACTTCCATTTGATTCCTCAGCCAAATGAGTTGGCGCCTGGCATAGCTGTGAATGGCATATTTTAGCTTAGTTATCATTTCTTCTTTTGGAATTTTGCCGACTATATAGTCGGAGATGAAGCGGTATTCGAGACCGAAGGATTGAAGTTTTTGATAAGAGACGCCGGAATCCAATAAATTTTTGACCTCTTCAATCATACCCTGAGCGATGCGATCATCAACTCTTTTATCAATTTTTTGATACAAGATGTTTCGAGGGAAATCAATGGCCAGGATAAGCGGATCATAAGGACTGTCTTTTTTGGCGATTTGCTGGGAAAATGGCTGACCGGAAGCAAGAGTGGCAGAAAGGGCGCGGGTGACGCGGCGGGGATTATTTTTATCGATAGTTACATAAGACTTGGGGTCGAGTGTTTTTAATTGTTTTAAGAGTTCTTCGAGTGGTTTTGTTTCTAAACTCGTTCTAATTTCCTTTTCTTTATCACTTGTTTGGCCCGGGATGAAACCTTGGAGAAGAGCGGTAACATAAAGATGAGTTCCGCCAACTATGAATGGTACTTTTTGGCGATGGGCAATATTTTCAATAAGAGGCGGGGCGAGCTTTAGAAAATCGCCGAGAGTAAAGGTCTGATCTTTGGGTGAATAAATATCGATTAAATATTGAGGAATATTTTCCAAAATTCTGGCCGATTGAGGATCAACTCCTTCATTTTTGACAAGGTGATAGTCGCCTTCTTTGCCGGTTCCGAGATCCATACCGAGATAGACTTGGCGGGAGTCGGCGGAAATGATCTCGCCTTTAAACCCTTTGCACATGCGAAGAGCGAGGCCGGTTTTGCCACTGGCAGTCGGCCCAACAATAACAATAATTTTTTGCTTTTGGATTGATTTTTGTGTTGTCATTTGTTATTTTAAATAATAGACTATTAAATAATGGTGGTAAATATGGATGCACTCAATATCAATAATATTAGCAAAATATATGAAATAAGGCGAGGAGAAGCCCAAGTAGTAAAGGATCTGTCGCTAAAAGTAGCCAAAGGCGAGGTTTTTGGCTTTTTAGGACCGAATGGTGCCGGCAAGACGACGACAATAAAAATGATCGTGGGATTGGCTTTTCCGACAAAAGGCAGTATCAAAATTTTTGGAAAATCCAACTTGGACATATTGACGAGAGAAAAAATCGGGTTTATGTCTGAGCATCCGTATTTTTACAATTATTTGACAGGATACGAGATGTTGGAATTTTTTGGAAAATTATTTCCGATCAAGCAGACGGTGAGAGAGAAAAGAGCTAAAGAATTGTTGGAAAAGGTGGGTTTGGGCAAGGCAGCCGATCTGCCTGTTCGAAAATATTCGAAGGGTATGAACCAGAGATTGGGGCTGGCGGCGGCACTTATCAATGATCCGATGATGATATTTTTAGACGAGCCTCTGGATGGATTAGACCCGCTGGGGAGAAGACAGATTAAAGAAATAATTATGGATTTAAAGAAACAAGGGAAAACAGTCTTTTTTAATTCGCATATTTTATCGGACGTGGAAGAGATCTGCGATCGGGTGGGGATAATTGATAAGGGACAGTTGATCGGCGAGGGCGACCCGAAAAAAATGCCAGGAAAGAGTAAGAACTTGGAGCAGTATTTTGTTGATTTAATCGAAAAGCGAAGAGGAGAGGGGGAGAAATGAGAAATATTTTAGCGATCGCTCAAAATACGTTTAGAGAAACAATACGGGACAGAATTTTATATGTGATTTTTGTGTTCGCAGCGCTTATGATCGTTGGGTCACTGCTGGCAGCATCTATTTCTCTAGGTCAAGATGCTAAGGTGATCAAAGATTTTGGTTTGGCGAGCATTTTTATTTTTAGTATTTTGATGACGGTTTTTATCGGGACTAATCTAGTTTACAAGGAAATAGATAAGAGAACTATTTTTATGCTGTTGTCAAAGCCGATTGAGAGAAGAGAAGTGATATTGGGAAAATTTTTTGGACTGGGCGGGACGATGGGAGTGATGTTGGTTTTGCTGAGCGTTTTTTTCATGGGTCTGGTCAGATATAAAACTGGGGCGTGGGATTGGATATTGATTGAGGCGATAATTTTTAATTATTTTGAGATATTGTTTGCGATCGGATTGACGATTACTTTCTCGACATTTGCGGCGCCGATCGCAAGCGCTATTTATACTCTTTTGATTTTTGTGATCGGGCATTCGACTTCGACGATGATGGCAATCGCGAAGAGTTCTGACGGAATGGCGAAATGGGCACTGGAGGCGGCGTATTACATATTTCCAAATTTGGAAAAATTTAATCTTAGAAATGGGGTGGTATACGGAATAGGGATACAAGGAGAGCAATTGTTTTGGGTAGTGATGTACGCCTTGGTTTATATAACTTTATTGTTGATTATATCGATTAATATTTTGAAGCGGCAGGAGTTTTAGCGATGGCTAAACTAAGGATTTCTCCAAAAGTTCTGTCTTTTATACTAGTTTGTGTTTTGATAAACGTGATAGTTTTGGCCCAACTTTTTTATGATGGATGGAGGTTGGGTTTTGCTAGAAAGCCGAATGTACCGGAAAATGTTTTAATCGAACCAAGTCCTCTGCCTGAAAATGTGTTGAAAAAGCTGTCTTTGGGTCTTAATAATTTTGTCTCTGACTTGCTTTGGATCCAGACGATTCAATATTACGGCGGAGGCGATCCTTCGGGGAAATATCGCAAGTTGTCAAAAATGTTTGAATTGGTGACGAGTATTGATCCGAAATTTTCATATCCTTATGTGATGGGATTGTTGGTTTTGCCGGGAGAAGGATTTGCTAAAGAGGCTCAAGAGCTTGGCAGAAAGGGGATGGCAAATCCGGCACTAAAGGATAATTGGGAGATACCTTATTATCTGGGAATGGTAGAGCATTTTAATTTGAAAAATACGGCAGAGGCGGCGAAGTTATTTGAACTGGCGTCAAAAAGTCCGGAGGCGCCGGCGATGACAAAACTGATGGCCGGAATATATTATGCCAAATCAAATCAGAGAGAGACGGCTTACAATCTTTATTATGTAGTGCATGAAACAACTAAAAATGAATATGTGAAGGAGAGAGCGAGAAAATATTTGGATCATATGGAGTTGATTTTCGGTTTGGAAAAGGCGGCTGGGCTATATAAGCAAACTTACGGTAGTTTTCCGTCGGATCTTTCGGAATTGGTAACAAAAAAAATTATTACTAATTTACCGGCCGATCCTCTGGGTAGGGATTTGAGGATCGATCCCGAGACTGGGATTGTGAGTGAAGTTAGCAGTTAGCAACTAATTGTTCATCAATTATAATGACGGAGGAGAGGGCCTTCATCACTTTTTTGGGATCGTGGAAAAGAGGATGATCGTCATTGACAATGTCGTCGAGAATGATTTCAATGCCCTGAATGGATTTTTTATCGGTGGTGATATTGTGAACGCAACCTAATTTTCCTTCGTCGCCATTGGCGTGAATAAGGTTGTTGTTAACAAGGCAAAAGTCGATAATACCGGGACCACCGTAGTGCATCAGAGCGGTAATATGATCTTCGACAGAATACTTTTCGGTTTCACCTCTTTCGGTTGAAACATTGCAAATATAGATTTTTTTGGCGGTTTTATTGCCGTTAATAGCTTTGGCAATACCCTGAATTAATAGGTTGGGGATGATACTAGTATAGAGACTGCCCGGGCCGATGATGATGTAGTCAGCTTGGGAAATGGCGTCCAAGGCTTCTTTGTTGGCTTTGACTTTCTCAGGAACGCTAAAAATTTTTTTAATAGGAGAGCGGTGGCCGAGAATGGGAATTTGGGATTCGCCTAATACGACGTGGCCATTTTCTAGTTGAGCAGCGATATTAATATTTTCTAAGGTAGAGGGAATAACGGAACCCTTGGTAGCCAAAATTCTACTTGCTTCATGGATAGCCAGTTCAAATGAACCACTGATATCGCAAAGAGCGGTGAGGAATAAATTGCCAAAGCTGTGGCCAGACAATCCGCGGCCGTTTTTGAAGCGGTAATCAAAAAGTTTGGTAACTAACTCTTCATCGCTAGACAAGGCGACTAGGCATTGTCTGACATCGCCTGGCGGCAAGACGCCATAATCACGGCGAAGACGGCCCGAAGAAGCTCCGTCGTCGGCCATAGTGACAATGGCGGAAAGATTTACGGGGAAGTATTTTAAACCCCTTAATAAAAAAGAAAGGCCGGTTCCTCCTCCTATGGCTAATAGGTTTGGTTTGGACATATTACTCCTAATCGGTTTGATAATAATATAGCATAGCGATTTTTAAAATTCTATGGCACGCTAGGCATGGTTTGAAAATCTAGAGCTTGATTGGCGGGAATTTTTTGTTGATTTTGGCTATTTGTGGAGTTGTTGGTAGTAGTTGAGCTTTTTTGAGAGGAAATTATTTCAAAAAAGCTCTCGGCTTCGGCATATTGTTCAAGGGAGCCAACAGAAACCTGTACCTTGGCAGTACCAAGATTTTTCTTATCGCCTTTAATTGTCCATTGGGTGGTATATTTTCCGGTTTTGTCTGACATGCCGCTGGAAGTCCCACTGTTGTTCATACTCCCGTTTGGGTATATGACTTTTACTCTAACTTCAACCTCAGGAGCGGTTTCGATAATAATTTTTTGGGGCCAATAAAGAAGAACTTCTTTTTTGTCGATATTTATTTTTAAGGGAAGAGGATTGGTTTTTTTGGTATTTTTGGTATTTGAAAGAATGATTTTTTGGTTGGAAGAAATTGTTCGCGGGTCATTGATAGTGTAGGTAATTTTTTTTGATTGAATTTGGGCATAATAAAATATAGCGGCGACTAATAATAAACCTGAGAAGAAAAAAATGACTAGATTGCGCATTATTTTAATCCGATAAATGGTTCAATAAAAATATCTAATTGTTCGGTAGTGTCTTCACAACCAGGAGCTTTGATCTCTTTTTTTTGACCGGAGAGAGCTATATTGTGGACGACGTTATATTCCATTAATATTTTTTGCTCGTCGCAAGGTTCGGTCATAATTTTAGAAGAGGAAATTTTTTGTTTAATGGATTTGACCTGGTCTTGAGTGAGCTGGCCGGTTTTGGCGATTTTCCCTTCCAGAATGTAGTTGCCTGATTCTCTGATGATAATTTTTTGATGACAATTTGGGTTGTTGTTGACGCAGGGACCGAATTCTTCGTATTTCTGAAAGACAATGTCGTCTTTGGGACGAAAAATGAAAAACAAGACCAGAAAAATGATAATGATTGAAGGAATGGCAATCAAGATGATGGTTTTAATCTTGGCTTTTTTCATCTCCTTTGCGGAAATAGGATCAACAACAGGGCCTCTTACTGGGGTTTGAGAGGCAGAGATTTCGGTCACGCCTTGTAATTCGTTAAGAGAAATAAATTCGTCTTTTTTAACTTCAGGTACTTCTTGTTGATTGTCAGGATTCATCCCCACCTCTTTTTTAAAATTTTAGGTTTCTCTAATCTTTTTAGCCAAGTCGGCTAGTTTTTGGTCGTCGGCTCTTTGGGAATCATTACTTGAAATATAGCCTTCGTATTTATGGAAATATTTATCGATTTTGGAAATGTACTGCTGCCATCCGTCAGAGGCGGTGCCGTGCATGGGAAATAATTTGACGTGGACATGGTCGACGCCAAAACCTTCAAAAATAAGACCGGTACGTCCAACATCGTCAAGTTTTTGATCCAAGAGTAGTCCAACTTTTTTGGCAGCAATAACTAGGTCTGACAGGATATTATCAGGGAGTTCAAATGCGTAGCTGGGGTAATGATCTTTGGGAATGACAACAGAAAAGCCTTCGGTATTTGGGAAAATGCTTAAGAAAGCCAAATGTTTATCATCTTCCCAAATTTTATGGCAAGGCGCTTGGCCTTGGGCAATTTGGCAAAATATACAGTCGTTTTTGTGCATAATAACCTCTTATACAATATACAATAATTTAGCAGTGAATAAAATAGTATATTTTTTAAGTGATTTATGTTGTGATATTATTGAGGTAATTGAGGAAAGGTATGAGAAATCAGAGAAAATATGTTTTAAATTTTTTATTGGCGGTAATTATTGCGACTGGCGGATTTTTTCTTGATTTTAAATCGGCATATGGACGAGGAATAATTACAGATTGGTATATTAAAGAATTCACCTCTGATATTGTAGTCAACAAAGATTCGAGCTTGTTGATAACGGAAAAAATTGAGGCTGACTGCGGAGACTTACCAAATAAACACGGTATTTATCGGGTTTTACCAATGACAGTATCGAAAAGCGAGACAGAAGAAATTAAAACACCGATTTACCTGAAATCGATCACTGATTTTGAGGGAAATCCTTATAAATATGAGCAAGAGATTGATATTAAAAATAAAGTTATCTCTTGGAAAATCGGCGATCCGAATATCACGGTAAACGGAGTGAATAATTATTTAATTAAATATGAAGTTAAAAATGCAATTTATTTTAAAAACCAGGAATTTGATGAATTGTATTGGAATTTGAATGGAAATTTTTGGGAAATGGAGATTGATAAATACTCGGCCAATATTTACTTTCCGGAGGGGGTTGCGAAAGATGAAGTGGAATTGAATTTTTATACGGGTAAATACAGATCCAAAGGTGACGATTTGGCGGCCGGCTGGGTTTCGGATAATACTTTGTTTGTATCGAGCACAAAGATGCTTGAGGCTGGAGAAGGGATAACTGTTTCAGCTATTTTTAGGAAAAATATTTTTCAACCTTACACACTAACAGAGAGAGATAAAGGGTTTTATTTGAGCGGATCTTCGATGAGTGAGACAACTAAAAGAGCGCTTTCGGCATTAGGGATTTTATGGTCGATCTTAGTAGCTTTGGTATGTTTTTGGCTTTGGAAAGAATATGGGCAAGATCCGAAGATTAATAATACAGTTGTACCAGAGTTTGAAATACCGGGCGGGCTATCCCCTATTGAATTGGGTTTAGTGAAGAGAAATGGCTCGATGGAAAATAGATTTCTTTCGGCCGGAATTGTTAATTTGGCAGTTGAGGGATATATTTCGATTGAACAAATCGGCAAGAAGGGAATCTTTTCGGGTGAAGATTATAAACTTAAAGTTGCTCAAGTTGATAAAGATAAAATGCCGTTATCTGAGAAGTTGCTATTTGATAAATTATTTGAAGACAAATCGGAAATATTTATGTCTTCGTTGGAAAATAAATTTTATACAAAAATTCCGGTGATTACAAGTCAGATAAACAAGCAGCTTGAAGTTAGAAAACTGATAAAACGGTCGGGATATGGGATTATGTATGGATTGATATTTTTGGCTTTTTTGACATCGATTGGGATTTTTGTGTTTTTAAAGACTGTGCCGGTTTTGGCGGCAGGGATTGGATTGGGAAGTATTTTGATGATCATTTTTGGAGTTTTGATGCCTTCTCGAACTATAGAGGGGGCTGAGATGAAGAGAAAGATTAGCGGTTTCAAAATGTACATGGAAACGGCAGAAAAATACAGACAGCAATTTCTGGAGAAAGAGGGTATGTTTGAAAAATTATTGCCTTATGCTATGATTTTCGGAATTACTAGGCAATGGGTTTTGAGCATGAAAACTATTTACGGGCAAGAATATTTTGGTCAGTATCAACCGTATTGGTTGCATGGGGCAATGGTGACGGGCGGACATTTTGATTTTGATAATTTTGGGAAAACACTGAATGATCTATCTAGCAAGATGGCCTCGACAATGGCTTCTTCGCCGTCTTCTTCTGGGTCAGGCGGAGGTGGATTTTCAGGTGGAGGCGGTGGCGGTGGTGGCGGTGGCGGCTGGTAATTATTTATAGTATTTGGTTTTGGCCATTATCTGGAAAAAAGTTCTATAATCATTTAAGAAATGTTTGGTATTGGTTTCTAGAGTGTAATTGTAGAAGGTTTTGTCTTTGGATTGGATCCAGCATCTGATCATTATATCGTAGCCGCTTTCCTCTCTCCAACATAGCTGCCTGGCGGAATCATGAACTTTCTTTTTGATAACAGAGACAAAATGGTCACTACCGGTAATTTTGGCGTCGACTTTTTTTCTTTCTTCTTTGGGCAGATACCAATACTGCTGATCTGGGTTTATTTTTTTGATGGTGCCATGGATGTAGCGAATGCGGTGGAATTTTGAGCCGAATTGAGTATTATTGGCGACCATCTTATTAGCCTTGTCCATGACCTCTTGGGAAGGAAAAGCGGCAATTGGGTCTCCTTCGTTATTGGGCCAATAAGACCGGAAAACCCATTTTTTGTTGATGCAGGTGGTGAAATATTTTTTATTTATAACTTGAAAATAAGGGTCATTGGTACTGCCTTTAATGTCGATGGTGCGACAGGGAATGGGGAAGTAATTGATGTAGAGGTAGTAAAAGGCAGGTACAATGACGATGAGTATGACAATAAAAGATGGATTAGTTATAAATTTGATAATTTTGCGCCATGGAAAATGGAAATTTTTAGGTTTGATAAGTTTGGATTCGTATTTGGCCAAAGCCGGATCCAGAAGCGGGGCACCGGTTTTATGGCGGGGGATTTTTCTTCTTTCTTTGCTTCCCATTTAATCTCCTTATTTATACCAAGCCAAGCATAGCATAAATGATTGAGCAGAGGAAGATTGATCTCTTGGTTAAAAATTATAATATTTAGGGATTTTTGGGAGGGTTTTGTGTAGTATATGGCGATTTTTTTCGTTATTTTTGATGATATTTTTTAATGGTTAGTTTGGTTACGAGTTAGAAATATTAATTATGGGGGAGGAAAAATGGATTATGACGGAGAGATTACAAGACCGATAATTGCGTGGGTGCCGGATATATTAAGGGCGGTTTTGGTTATTTTAGTGGGATATGTTTTGGCCAGAATAATAAAAGAGGCCGTTATTCGCGGTTTGAAATCTTTAGATATTGACCGTAAAATTTTTAATCAGAGTTGGGGGAAATCGATCAGAAAGATAATGAGGAGCCCGACTAGACTTATTGGGGGAATTGTTTATTGGTTGGTTATTATAATCACCTTGACGATAGCGATACCAATCTTGCATATCCCCTACTTGAATAACTTGATGTCTGATTTTTACGGATATATTCCCAACATTGTCAGTTCGATTTTGATTTTAGTGGTGGCGATAGTGATTTCAAATGCGATCGCCGGATTTGTCAAGAGAATAGCTGGAGAGACTGTGATGGGGAGAATTGTGGGAACAATAGCGCCGTCTCTGATTATGGCGATCGCGGTTTTTATGATCCTGGTTCAACTAAAAATAGCAGTGCCGATCGTAATAATCACTTATGCGTCGCTTTTGGGAGCACTGGCTCTGGCATTTGCACTGGCGTTTGGATTGGGCGGAAGAGACTTGGCTTCGAAAATATTAAATGAATCGTATGAGAATAATAGACGGAAGATGGAAGAACAAAAGAAACCTGATTTGGGGAGAGAAAGGATTAAAGACGAGACTGAGGGATTGGAGGAGGATTTAGAGGATGAGATTTGACTTTCTAAGTATGGCAAGCAGATAAATCCGTTTGTAGTTTTGTCCTTGAAATCTGGCATAGCCTTTCTTTTTGGTAAGAGAAATGATCTTAAAAAAGGAAGAATAGAGAACCTGGAAATCTTGAGGAGAGAAAACTCTCTCGGTTAGGTTTAATTCTTTAATTCGATAGGTATCTTTTTCCGGGCCAGGATTTAGCTTGAGGAGGTTTTGGGCATTTTTGTCGCCTTCTTTACACAAAGCTCGGATAAAGAAATATCCGTTTGAGCTGAGGACGCGGCTAGTTTCTTTTAAGTAAATTGAGCGTTCCGTTTCGTTTAGAGAGTTTGAAGAGGTGATGTCTAAAATAATGTCGAAATAATTGTCGGGGAAGGGGAATTTTTGACCGATGCTTTGCTCTAAATATTTAACTTTGACGCTCATATCGTCGGCTCGATCTTGAGCTGTTTTAAGGGCGGTTTTGGAGATTTCTATGCCGGTGACTTCGTTACCGAGGGAGGCCAAGTAGTTAGAATTGCGTCCTGTACCGGAGCCAAGATCGAGAACTTTAAGGTTTTTGAGGTTGAGATGGCAATCTTTTTTTAAGTATTTAAAAAATCTCAAAACATCATTTTGGGGTTGGGCTTTCCCTGTTATGAGTTGGGGATTTCGGTATTCATTTTCCCAAGCATCTGTCTGCGCCATGTCAAGATTATATTTTAAATTAGTAATATTGACAATAAATTTAATATTAGATATTGTAAGTTAGTATTCTAATAATACCTATACCGGAGGTAGTGGTATTATAAAAAGAGGAGTTTGTGTGAATAAAGAAAAAAGTCTTATTAATTTTAAAAAAGCTCAGACACATATTACCAAGATCAGTAAAATGATTGAAAACGGAGAGTATTGTATAGACATTATGCAGCAAAATTTGGCGGTGATCGGGCTTTTGAAATCAGCTCATCAGATGTTGATGGAAGATCATTTAAATCATTGCTTTGCGAAGGCAATGTCGACTAACAATGAAAGACGGAAAAAAGAGATGACGGAAGAGATATTACGAGTTTCAAAATTATTTAATAAATAAAAATATGTCGAAAAATAAGAGAAATGTTTCCAATAGAAACTCATACGACAAGGAGATCCTGATCAAAGGGATGCATTGTCGGTCTTGTGAAATATTGATAGAAGAGGAGTTGAAAAAGATCCCGCAGATTGG
>CAYZYR010000019.1:18093-20955 GCA_964482785.1 uncultured Candidatus Saccharibacteria bacterium
GCGGAGGGATATTCTAGTTTACCGGTAGTTTTTTTGGTTGGATTGACAGCCGGTTTTTCGACTTGCATGGCTTTGGTGGGAGGATTGGTGCTGGGAATTTCAGCTAGGCACAGCGAAAGACATCCTGAAGCTACGCCAGGGCAAAAATTTCATCCACATATATTTTTTAATTTAGGACGAATTGTCTCTTTTTTTATCTTGGGCGGATTTATTGGATTGCTGGGGTCGGCTTTTCAGGTATCAGGGTTGGGGTTGGGAATTCTGACAATAGTAGTTGGAATTGTGATGATACTGTTAGGAGCGCAGTTAATAGGTATTTTCCCTAAACTAAAAAATGGACTAACTCTGCCAAAAGAAGTAGGAAAATTATTGGGACTGCGAAATAACAGCAAGGAATACAGCGATAAAAATTCGGCTATTGCAGGAGTGCTGACATTCTTTTTGCCGTGCGGCTTTACCCAGGCGATGCAACTTTATGCCATAAGTACGGGCGATTTTAAGGCAGGAGCGTTGGCGATGGGCGTTTTTGCGATTGGAACAATGCCGGGATTATTGGGAGTAGGCGGGCTGACTTCTGTTATCAAGGGGACTTTTGCCAGGCGATTTTTTAAATTTGCGGGGTTATTGGTAATGGTATTAGCAGTTATTAATATTAATAATGGATATAATTTGACGGGTTGGAAAATAAACTTGACTGATTATGGAAAAACTGTCAACTTGAACGATCCCAATGTCCAAATTGAAAATGGCGTTCAAATAATGCGAATGACGCAAACGGCAAGCGGATATTCGTCAAGTAATTTTACAATTAGATCGGGAATACCGACAAAATGGATTATCGAGGCCAAAGATCCTAACGCCTGTTCGGGAGCAGTGGTTTCGACAAAGCTGGGGATTAGGAAAATATTGGACTTAGGAAAAAATGAAATATCGTTTATACCACAAGAGCCGGGCGAGGTTAAATTTTCCTGCTTAATGGGGATGTTTAGAGGGAGGATTACTGTAGTTGAAAATACTGAGATTAAACCGAGCGAGGAGAATTCATCGGAAGATCAAAATGAGGCGAGCGGAGAGATTATTAAAAAAGATGGGGCGGGACAAGATGGTTCTGAAGTTAAAGCGGTTAAATTGAGCTATTCTTCTGATGATGGGATCCTGCCTAGACTTGTTGAACTGGAGGCGGGAAAGCCAGCTAGGATAGAAATAAAATCTAAGGATGATGGCTATGGCTGTATGGGGACGGTGATGATCCCAGGACTAGTAGATCAGCCGAAGCTTTTTGAAAAAGGCAAAACGATTAGATTTAGTTTTACACCAAAGGAGAAGGGCGAGTACGAATTTGCTTGCGCTATGGGTGTGCCATTTGGGGCAAGTGTTCGCGTTAAATAATGGGGTGAATTTAATAATTATTTGATAAAATTTTATAACCTATACCATAGGTGGTGGTAGAAAAGGAGCGAAATGAAAAGGAAAATCGAGCTAAAAATTACAGGGATGCACTGCGCGTCATGCGCGGCGATAATCGAGAGATCGCTAGTGAATGTTGCGGGTGTTATTCAGGCAAATGTTAATTTTGCAACGGAAAAGGCGTCGGTTATATATAATGAAAAGCAAAATGGCCAAGGCGAGCTGATGGCGGCAGTTAAAAAAGCCGGTTATACGGCAAACTTGATCGATGGAGCGAATATTGGATCTGATATTAAAGGGCGAGCAGAAATCGACTCATTGCGGAAAAAATTTATTATTAGTTTAATACTGAGTTTACCGATGTTGTATTTTATGTTGCTTGATTTCTTTGGCTGGCTGCCGGGAGCCAAAAGCTTGCCGCCGTATTTTGGAGTTGTTTCGTTTATTCTGGCGACGCCGGTACAATTTATAATCGGGGCCGGATTTTATAAGGGGATGCGGTCGAGCTTAAAAATGCGGGCATTTAACATGGACAGTTTGATCGCGATCGGAACAACAACAGCGTTTATTTATAGTTTGGTAAATTATATTATTTATGTTTTGAACAAAAACTCACTGTTTGGAATAGATGGTTCTAAAATTCCCGAACTGTATTTTGAAACGGCGGCTTTTTTGATAACTTTTGTAATCATGGGTAAATGGCTGGAGGCGAGAGCGAAAGGAAAAACATCGGAAGCGATCAAAAAATTAATGGGACTGCGGGCAAAGACGGCGCGCGTCATTTTAAATGGTAAAACGATCGACATTGCCATTGATGAGGTTAAAGTTGATGATATTATTTTGGTTCGACCAGGAGAGAAAATTCCAGTGGACGGAAAGATTACAAAGGGATCGTCGGCGGTTGACGAATCGATGATTACGGGTGAAAGTTTGCCGGTGGAAAAAAATGTTGGAGACATTGTTATCGGGGCGACTATAAATAAAAATGGAAGTTTTGAGTTTAAGGCGACTCGAGTGGGCGCGGAAACAACTTTGGCGCAGATTATTCGTTTGATCGAAGAAGCACAGGGTTCAAAGGCGCCAATTCAGGCATTTGCTGATCGTATTTCTGCTTGGTTTGTGCCGGCGGTTATTGTTTTGGCTATTTTGACATTTGTGGTTTGGTTTTTAGTACTTGGTTCATCTCTTACCTTCGCCCTGATGGCCTTCACGGCCGTCATTGTCATTGCCTGTCCGTGCGCTTTGGGATTGGCTACTCCAACGGCGATCATGGTTGGAACAGGAAAAGGAGCGGAGCAGGGAATTTTAATTAAAGGCGGCGAACCATTAGAGTCGGCCTGTAAAATCGACACGATTATATTTGATAAGACCGGGACTTTAACCAAAGGTGAGCCAAGTATTACCGATATTAGAATTATGACTAATGAATTAAAAATTAAAGAGGAAAAAATATTA
>CAYZYR010000020.1:0-18928 GCA_964482785.1 uncultured Candidatus Saccharibacteria bacterium
AAGCTTTTTATCTTGACAAAAGAAGCTTTTTATGGTATTATATCATGTTCAGAATTGAACAAACGATTTTGGTCATTAATATATTGGAGGTATAGAGAGTTGGACTTTCTTGATGATTGGTGGAAGCGGGTTTGGCCACAACTGGAAGTTATAGCGACCAGACCATATCCAGAAAAAGTCACCGCTCTCGCCAAGCTCGCTTGGTGGGACATTTACTTCACACGCATATTCTTCACGGGCATTCCATTAATATTCTTATGTGTCATCACAAAACACCCGTTAGTCTACATGTGGACTGCAATTCTGGCCATCCCGTACGAAGCTCCACTCAAAACCAATCGGTGGATCGCCGCCACACTCTTTAGTCTGGTCACCGCGGGTTTTGCCATTGTCTTCTATATTCCCCATAGGGGATGCGTCATCCATGACTACCTGAAATGGCTTTTCGATGTCTTCAAACTGCCGCTCTGACAAGGAGAGAAAAATGCACAAGAAATCAATTAAGATGTTAATCGGGCAGATCGTTCTGCTCCTTTACGTCTTGCCGACACTAATACCAGCGATTATTTCTTCTCGTCGCCTCTCCGGTTATTTCGTAGCCGCCGTCGTATTTCTCGGTCTTTCTTGGTTCGTAGGGATCAGAAGTAAGTACCGAGAAGAGAGATCACAATGGGTCGCCGGTCACACAGAAATCGCTCTCAGTAAAGGTAATACTTTTACCGGGTACCTGTTCCTATCCGTCGCCCTGATCTTTCTGATCCTCAACTTCCAGGCAACCACTCAAAAATGGATGTATCAGAAAGCAACTATCACTCGTTCGAACGTCTCAACGCTAGAACAAGTGATCGAGCAAGAGGTAACCGCTGATCTAGCGAAACACGGCGGAAAATACCCCTTCACTCGAGAGTTTTACCTCAAAGGCAAGAGAGGGAACATTGTGGCTATCAGACAGCCGATCGCGAACGCTGATTATCACAAACTCCTTCTCCGCCGCTATCCCCTCGGCAACGAGCGAATAGAGAATGCCCTCAAAGGCATCAGCTGCGCCGTCGCCCAGCAATATCGGCACGGCCCTCCGAAATAAACCTCCAAAACTGTCTAACTACAGGCCAAGACTTCAAAGACTTTTCAAGTCTAAGAGGTCTTGGCCTCTTATTTTTATCGCCATTCTCATACTTTTGCCTTTTTTAAACAAAAAGTCTATGATAAATATGTAGTCCCTAAGGAGGGGATATGCTCCAAATCACCAAAGTCACAAAAAAATTCGCCGACACTACCGCAGTCAACAATCTTTCTTTAGTCGTTAAGCCAGGCGAAATCGTCGGACTCATCGGACCAAACGGCTCAGGCAAAACCACCACTATCAAAATGATTGCCGGACTTTATGAGCCAACCAAGGGCACAATCAAAATAAATAATTTTGATGTTACCAGGCGGCCTGAAGAAGCGCGATGCCAAATCGGCTACATTCCTGACGAACCAGCAGTCTATGGCAAATTAACCGGTGAAGAATTTATCCATTTTGTTGCCCAAGCTTATACCATCCCCGAGAAAGAAGCCCAAAAAAGATACCAGGAACTCAAAAAACACTTCCCCATGCCCGGTCAGGAGAGAGGTTATTTTGAAGACTATTCCCGAGGAACTAGGCAAAAATTCATGATAATTGCCGCTCTTATCCATCAACCCTCGCTCCTGATCGTAGACGAGCCCATAGTTGGCCTCGATCCTCAAAGCGCCCAAAAAACAGTGGAATTATTTTCCGATTTTGCTAAAGACAAAAGACATTCTATATTAATATCAACCCATTCTCTTCACGTCGCCGAAGAACTCTGTGATCGTTTCTACTTTATTAAAAAAGGTAAAATTGCCGCCTCCGGCACCCTTCAAGATCTCAAAGAAAAAACAGGCTATCATAACCGCAAACTGGAAGAAATATATCATCAATTAGCGAGTTAATATGAACTTTCTAAAATTGTATAAAATTATTCTCTTCGGAAACTCAAGCCTCAGAAAATCAAACAAAGTCAAAATTTTAATTATCTCAACTTTTGCGTTATTAATTATCCTCACTGTTCTGGGCGAATACTTCGGATTTAGAAACTTTTTTAATATTCTAAACGATTTCGACGGCATCAAGCCAGTTATTATTTCCTACACCCTAAACAGCCTATTTCTAATTCTATTTTCAATTGTCACCATGTCGACCATCATATCAAACACAGTCAAACAAATTTCAAAAAAAGATGCCCAGTTTGCTCTAACCTTACCCTTGTCTGGCAAAACCATCTATCTAGCCCATTCCACCAAACAACTCTCCACTTCTCTATGGACCGCCCTCATATTCGGCATTCCTATCATCCTCGCCTATAGCACAACACAAAACAAAATCTCATTCTATCCTATCTCAATCACAAGCTATCTAATCCTAGTCTTCCTCGCCATCTCATTAGGCAGTGCTGTCGCTCTTTTCTTTCAGCTCATCACCAGACATCTCTCAAAATATATAAAATATACCCTGACCGCCATCGTCCTTATCCTAATCGCCTACATTACTCTTTCTATCGTCGCTCCTAAAGACATATTCTCCCTCCTCGTCGCCGACAAAGCAGACGGAAACCAAGAAGCGCTTCTCAATATCGCCCGCAATTTTTCCGTATCACCCTCCCAATGGTTTACACAATCATTAATCGACAATTTTTCTGACTATACCATTATTTACAAATTAATCACCCTAACCTTTTTTATCTTCCTATTTCAGATAATAATCGCCCACCTCTCCTACAGACATATACTCCAAAGCGTCCTCGAGTCAACCGAGATCTACACCGTTAAACCCACCGTTCTCACACGAGAAAAAGGGCTTTCCTTATCAATCCTTCAAGAAATTTTTCTCATCATCCGCCGCAAAACCGATATTGCTCAGTTCATATTCTTCGTCTTTTTACTATTCCTTTATCTCGGGTTCCTTTTCCAAAACAGATCTCTAAAAAACAACATAGATCTCATCTGGACCCCTAGATTAGTCACATTTATTATCATAACCTTGTCATACTTTATTATCCTCATCGCCCTTCGTTATATTTTCCCACTTCCTTCAATAGAAAAAGATAACTCCTGGTTTAATCTAACCCTCCCCTACATCAGAAAAAATACCTATAAAGCCAGATTATTAGCCATCACTCTCCCTACTATTATCATCATCGAAATTATCGTATTATTAACTGCCGAATACCTTCATCTCAATAAAGGCTTCACCTTCCCACTAGCCCTACTCACCCCTTTTCTCGTCTTTACTATCACCAATATCTGCCTTTATTTTGGGACCATTTTTACTATCAAAGAAAAAACTTCTGCCGAAGCCATAAGTACTACTATCCCGGGTCTGCTCACCTTTCTAAGTTGTTCATTATTTAGCACCATTATCGCCTTTTTACTATTTAAAGAGTCGCAATCGGCCGCCTCAGCCGGCTTCATTGGACTAACTCCTAATAAATATTACTTGTCATCTCTGGTCATATCTGTTATATTGAGCTTGACATTTTGGTTAATAGGTCAGAAAAAATACCAAAAAAATTATCTAACATAACCAAGAAAGGATGAACATGACTGGCAAAGACAACCGAATTGAAAAATTAATTGCCGCCACCAGTCTAAGAATTCATCCCCAAAAATTCTCCCTCATCAGTTGTCCTCTATCTTATTCTACCCTCGTCAAACAACGCATTTCCGATATAGACAACCCTTTTTGGTCTGTCACTATTTCAGAAGAAGAAATTAGCCTAATTTTACCTTCAAATACCTGGCAAATCCATAACTCTTATTTCCCCAAAGCCAAAGCAGAGGACGACTATCGGGTTATTACGTTGGACGTCGCCACTGGCTGGACCGTCTCCGGATACCTCGCCAAGATCCTTTCCATCCTAACCCAAGAAAACATAACCATAGGCATAATCTCCGCATTCAGCCGTCACCACCTGATTATACGTAGTAAAGACTTACTACAAACCATCGACACATTAAACAAAAATATCGAAATCGCCCAATAAAAAATAATCACAATCTGATATAATTTATTCATGAGCGACTTTTTAAATTACAACAATATATCAATCCAGTATCTAGGCCATGCTTCATTTTTAATACAACACAAAAACTATAAAATTTTCATCGACCCCTTCCAACTAAAAAATGAAATTCCTGCCGATCTTATTCTAGTAACTCACGAACATTATGACCATTGCGACAAAGAATCTATTGAAAAAATTACCAAGCCAGAAACTATCATCGTCGCACCTAAATCAATCTCTTGCAAAATAGACTGGTCAAATATCATCTTTCCCAAGCTAAACGAAAATCTCACTATCAATGAAGTATCAATAACCCCAGTTCCAGCTTACAACATCAACAAATTTCGCTCCCCAGATCAACCATATCATCCTAGCAATGAAAACTATTTAGGCTATCTAATAAAATATAACGAAACAACTATTTATCATGCCGGAGATACAGATTTTATCCCCGAAATGGCCTCATTTCCCCCCATAGACATCGCCCTTCTACCCATTGGCGGGAAATACACCATGGACGCTCAGGAAGCAATCAAAGCAATAGAAATCATAAAACCAAAAATTACCATCCCAATACACTATAATTCTCTCGAAGCTTTACCAAAAATAGATATCAATAATTTTGTCCAACAAATCGACAACCTCACCAATTTAGTCATACTCACCTCAAATCAACAAGACTAATTGTTATCAGTCAATATTTATACTATATTCATAATATGAAAATTATCGCCCTTACTGACCTTCATGGACAGAAAAAACCACTCCAAAATCTAGACAAATATTTAGAAAATAATAAATTTGATCTATTACTTTTCTGTGGCGATTTACTTGACCGTTGGGATTCTACTTTAGAATATATGATTGACTTTGAGCATATTTTAGCCAAACATAAACTTAATTGGCTTTGCGTTCATGGAAACAATGAACCCTCGACTATTGTCAATTACCTAAAAGTTACCGAGCGCAATCTCCATTACGAACCCAAAAAAATAAATCAATATACCTTCATGGGTATAGGCGGCTGGGGTTATGAACTGCCACCATACCCGCTAAACTTCGACCCAAGAACCATCTTATTAACTCATATCCCTCCGCATATCAAAGACCAAAATCCTCCAGAACTTAAAAATGCACCTTTGCTGCACTTATCCGGACATATGCACCACTGGCAAAAGGTCAGAAAAGCAGGCAAAACCACCATCGTAAATATCCCCTCAGCCGGCTACAAAAATAAAGCCATCACCATTGAGCTCCCTTCACTCAAGACAACTTTCATCACCTTGGAATAACTCCATTTCCACTAAATTTACACCATCCAAAACACTAATAACACCTCCTTTGAAGAAGAAACATAGACAAACCCCGCAAATATCTTTTCCAAAAAACCTACCAATTCTCTTCTATATATGGTATAATTTCCATATGATCAAAAACTCTTTAGTAAAAACTTTAGCCCAAAAATTCAATCAAAACGGCTATGAATTATACTTAGTCGGCGGCGCCATCCGCGATATTTTACTAAATAAAAATCCTGAAGAATACGATTTTACAACTAATGCCAAACCGGAAGAAATCAAAAAAATCATCAACAAGACCAATCCCAACATCCTATATACTATCGGCGAAAAGTTTGGCACCATCGGTGCTATTTACGATCAGACTAAAGTTGAAATTACCACTTACAGAAGCGAAGTCTACACTCCAGGCAACAGACATCCCGAAGTAAATTTTGGCACCACATTACAAGGCGACCTCTCTCGCCGTGACTTTACTATAAATGCCATCGCCTATGATCCATTAAAAAATACCTATATCGACCCATTTAATGGACAATCCGACATTAAAAACCAATTAATTAAAGTAGTAGGGGATAGTGTCAACCGTTTTCAGGAAGACCCACTTAGAATTCTAAGAGCCATCCGCTTCGCCTCGACACTTAATTTTAAAATAGAACCCGAAACTTACTCATATTTAAAAAAAACCGCCACCAATCTCTCTACTATAAGCGCCGAAAGAATATCTCAAGAACTCGACAAAATTCTACTCAGTCAAAAACCAAGCCAAGCCTTTAGAGTAATGACTGATACTGGTATCTTAAATTTTATCTTGCCGGAATTTATGATACTAAAAGACGTCGAGCATGAAACATATAAACACAAAAATATCTACGAACACACCCTCCAAGTCATAGATAATGTTAAACCAACAAAAAAACTCCGATGGCTAGCCGTTCTTCATGACATCGCCAAACCGCAAACTAAAAAATTCGAAAAAGGAAAAATCAATTTTATCGGCCATGAAATGCTCGGTTCAAAACTAGCTCGGCAAATCCTCAAACGCCTCAATTACGACAAAAAATTCATCGATGAAGTCTCAAGCCTTGTTAAATTACATCTCCGAGTAAACCTCTACAGCTCCGATTGGGCCGACAGCGCTATCCGAAGACTATCCCTTGAAGTCGGCGATTTGATGGAAGATTTAATAGAATTTTCCTACGCCGATATAACCTCAGCCAAACAATATAAACTTGATCAAGGCTATAAACGAATCAGCGAATTCAAATACCGGCTAGAAGAAATAAAAAAACAATCCGAATTAGACAAAATAAAAAGCCCGCTTTCAGGCGAAGACTTAATGATTATTTTTAACCAACCGCCCGGCCCCTGGATCAAACCAATTAAAGATCGCCTGCTCGACCTTGTAATCGAAGGTGAACTATCTCAAAACGATAAAGAAACAGCAATCAAAATCGCCAAACAAATCTATGGAAGATAACCCTCAAAGGGGAAAGGCAAAGAGAAAGGGCTGGTGGAATACTTCGTTAGCCCTTTTCAATCTTGATCATCTTCGAGACATTATCTAAGTTAACCTCTTCTTGGCAATATTGAGATCAGCAAAGATCTTTTCCAGTTCTTCTTTCTCGCACTTGATAGCCGTAATCTGCGTATTCGCACTCTTCTCATTTGTAAGAAGCTTGCAATACCGAATATAAACCGTGCGGAGATCTGGATCAGTTATAACCTCTCGCATAGACATATTGTCAAGTGGCCTGATATTCGTCAGGCAACAAGGTCAAATCTCGCTTCGAAATCTACCGCTTGTCTAACGCGACGAGTCTTATTCATGGTTCCGGACTCCTCGATTACACCAGAGTTCGCAAGCAGATCTATCCCCAATAGGATAAAATCGTCTACCGCTTCTGTATTCTTCTTTACCCACGTGCGAAACTTACCCTGATTGTTGAATCATCTACCATCCTCCTTGACAGGCATCTTCGTATTAAGCGCAACAATCATCGAGATAAGCCATCTGAAAATCTTATCGTCGTCTCATCTACCGCTGAAGTAATCATACATATCTGACTTCTCAACAATATCTAGTTCGACAACATCTACGATAGCCAGCTTCATACCCAATTCTGCCCGAAACAAATGCACCTCATCGGCATCTGCTCGCACCTCAGAAACACCATCTCCGTTATGGTTCAAAACTAGAGTGAGCAATCCTGTTTTCGAAAGACCGATCAGTGCCAGCTCAGGTCAATACAATCCCGCCCTTTCTCTCACCAATCGAACAAATTCATTCCTTTCGAAACACATACAGTAGAAACCATCCTCCGCAGTTTCCCGCTCCCCGCACACGCCTTTCAAAGCAAAATACGCTCGCGCTGCGAAAGGTGCCAAATAGACTTCAGGCAGACCACGAAAATCCTCCCCCTCAGACTCGTCATTCTTGCGATAACACAAATAGATCTTCATTCCTCCTCGCCCAGCCATTGATTTATCTAAAGGCCCAGCCGCCCAGTGCCAAGACCTCTAAATTCATTTTCAAAATTACAAACACATTTCTTTATATCATGAAAAAACTCAACCGTCAATTCTTAAAAGCCTTCCAAATTCCCATTATTATTGCTAAAATATTATTAACTAGGAGGGAATATCTCATACTTATGGCATAGTCTAAAAATTGACGAAATATTTTCTATTCTAAAAACAAATCCTGAGGGATTAACCGAAAAGGAAGCCAGTTTAATCTTATCTAAAAATGGACCAAACAAGCTTCCCAGACTTAAACAAAAAACCAAACAAGAAATATTCATCAAACAATTCACCAGTCCTCTTATATATATTTTAATTGTAGTATCCATAATTACCGCCCTCATGCACCATTATACCGATTCAGTAGCGATCGCTTTTATTGTCATTGCCAACGGACTTTTAGGTTATTATCAAGAAATTAGAGCCCAAAAATCTCTCTCGAAACTGGAAAATTATTTAGTCACAAACGCCAAAGTCATTCGCAGTGGCGAGTTAAATGAAATACCGGCCACCGATCTAGTTGCCGGCGATATTGTTATTTTAGAATCCGGTATTAAAGTCCCGGCTGATCTTAGAATCACAGAAAGTATTAACCTAAAAATTGACGAAGCATCCTTGACTGGAGAATCGCTTCTCGCCAATAAAACATCTTCCAAATTATCTCCATCTCTAGGCATAGCCGACCGCAAGAACATCGCCTATGGTGGCACGTTCATAACCACCGGAAGAGGTAGGGGAGTAGTCATAGCCACCGGAGCCGAAACCGAATTCGGCAAAATCACCGCCTCTCTAAGCGAGGCTACGCCACCCCCATCCCAACTCCAAGTTGAAATAGAAACTCTTTCAAAACAACTCATCTTTGTTATCTTATTGACCTTATCTTTTGTTGTCATAATTGGTGTTTTCAGAAAACTCCCTTTAGTCTCAATGTTTTTAACCGCCGTTAACCTAGCCGTAGCGGCCATACCAGAAGGATTACCTGCCGTTATGACCATCACCCTTGCCATCGGTGTCAGAGCGATGGCCCAAAGAAAAGCCATAGTCAAAGATCTCGCCGCCGTCGAGACCCTTGGCGCCATCAGTTTAATCGCTACCGATAAAACAGGCACCTTAACTAAAGACGAGATGATCGTCGAAAAAATATATCTCCATCCCGAAGAATTTACAGTCGACGGAGAGGGCTACTCACCAGAAGGGAAAATCTATAAAAATAACGACAATATTAATATTAATCAATATGAAGATCTCGCCGAATTATTAAAAATGGCAACCCTCTGCAACGATGCTAGTTTAGTTCAACAAAAAGGCTCCTGGAAAATAATCGGTGATCCCACAGAAGGAGCGTTGATAGTCGCCGCTGCCAAAGCCAATCTCCCAAAGCCAGAATTAGACGAAGTCGCCCCAAGAATTGACGAAATACCTTTTCACTCAGCTAGACGCTACATGGCAACTCTACATCAAGAAGGCAAAAAACAGTTCATCTCCATAAAAGGCGCTGCCGAAGAAATTATAAACATGTGCTCAATGTACCGTGAAAAACAAAATCACACCTTAAAAGAAAACGACATCGAACACATTAAAAAGAAAACTCACGAATTAACCAGTCAGGGTTATCGTGTCATCGCCATTGCCAAAAAAGAAGTCGAAAATCTAGAAAAAATAAAAGACGCCAATTTAAACAATTCAGTCTTTTTAGGATTATGCGCCATGAAAGACGCTCCCCGCCGAGAAAGTCATATGGCCATCCACCACGCCCACAACGCTGGCATCAGAGTTGCCATGATCACCGGCGACCATGCCCTGACCGCCCAATCAATCGCCTCAAATCTAGATATTTACAATGAAGAAAGCTCTGGTCATTCCTTTTCTGCAGTAACAGGCAGCGACCTAGATCGACTCAAATCGTCTCACCTCCAAAAAATAACCCAATACTGCAATATTTACGCCCGCGTTTCACCGTTGCAAAAACTCCAGCTCGTCAAACAATTTCAAGACCAAGACTATGTTGTCGCCGTAACCGGCGATGGCATAAACGATTCTGCTGCCCTAAAACAAGCCGACGTCGGTATCGCCATGGGCAAAAAGGGGACTGACGTTTCCCGTGAAGCAGCCAGCGTGGTTCTAGCAAATGACAACTTCGCCACCATCGTCGCCGCCATCGAAGAGGGCCGCGCCATTTACAATAATGTAAAACGTGTCCTTCTTTATCTGCTCTCAACCAACGTCGGCGAAGTTTTTGTCATATTGTTGGCTCTCATTATCGGGTTCAAGTCTACAGACGGACATTTTCTTTTACCAGTCGAGCCGATCCAAATCCTTTGGATCAATCTCATAACAGATGGCTTTGCCACTCTTCCATTAGCACTCGAGCCAAAACATAAAGACCTGATGAAACACCCTCCCCGAAATAAAAAATCCTCTCTCCTAGATAAAACCATGCAATTAAGAATTATTATCGTTTCACTCACCATGGCTATTGGCACACTCTTGCTATTTTCCCATGAACTCAAGACAAGCGGATACGAAGAAGCACGCTCCGTCGCCTTTGTCACTATGATCCTATTTCAACTCTTCAACATGTTTAATTGCCGAGCCCTCAACCAATCAATTTTCTCAATTCCTTTATTTAACAATGCTTATGTCGCCATCTCTTTTCTCGGAGGACTAATATTAACCACAACCGCTGTCTACTTCCCACCCCTCCAAAAAGTCTTCTATACTACAGATTTAAATCTATGGCAATGGATCGAAATAATGCTTGTCAGCTCTACTGTAATAATTGCTGTAGAGCTCGAAAAATATTTAGGTCATACTATTAAAAACAAAGGGGTAAAATATGGTATTCCCATTGAGAACAGTTAAAAAACCTACCAATAACATAAAGATTTTAGTCATATTTATCATCATTGTAATACTCGCTTCAGGAGGAATTCTTTACTACCTATATAGTCCTGAAATCTCTAAAGCACCTGATCAATCTCAAGGGAAAGAAGCTAGCGAAAATCCCAATCAAGAACCTCCTAAGCCAGTTCTTGTCGAGTCTACTCTCGATGGGACCATGGTTACCCCTGAAAAAGCAAATGTCAGACCGCTAGCCGTGATGATCGAAAACCACCCTCAAGCCAGGCCACAAACAGGACTCGCAGACGCCTCAATAGTTTATGAAACATTGGCTGAAGGCGGTATCACCAGATTTATGGCCATATACGGCCCCTCAGTTCCCGATACCGCCGGACCAGTTAGATCAGCCAGAACTTATTATGTAGATTGGGCCCAAGATTATAACGCCCTCTACACTCACTTCGGCGGAGCCAACGACGCTCTGAAAAAAATTAAAAACGATGGTGTCGCCGACATAGATGGCATGAAACTCAGCGGCTATTTTTGGCGAAAATGGTACCCGGGCGTAACCGGAAGCGAACACACCGCTTTCACCAACCCTACCAAACTCTACCAATACGCCGCCTCAAAAAAATGGCCAACCGAAGGTAATTTCACCAAATACACGTTTAAAGATGATATCGCTATAGCCGAAAGACCTTCAACAGGCACTCTTTCAATCGATTATTCCGGCAATTCCAATTTCGCCGCCAAATTCACATACGACCAAGCCACAAATACCTATTCCAGATACATGGCAGGCATTGCCCACAAAGATCGCATCACCGGGAAACAAATCTCCAGTAAAAATATTATCGTCCAATACACAAAAGAGATTTACAAGTCCGGTAAAAAAGACCACGACCTACAAACCGTCGGAACCGGCATAGCCAAAATATATCTCGATGGCAAAGAAATCAACGGCACATGGTCAAAATCCAATACAAAAGCGCGCACAATATTTAAAGACGAATCCGGAAATCAAATCGTTTTCAATAGAGGACAGACCTGGATCGCCGTCGTTCGTCCCAACGCCCCCGTTAAATGGATCCCGTAGCATCTCTATCATCCCCTAGTACGCCACAAAAAATATCCTCTTACAACTAAAAAATGGCCCTTTCGAGCCATTTTTTAGTTTTTATTTCCTTGGTTAATCAGGAATACTATTCGCGACTTGCTTGACTTTAGCAACATAGCTCCAAGAGTGATTGTAAGTATACAATGCCTTATCAACCTGTCCTCTGTTTGCGCCGCTCTCAGCCAAATACCTAGCCGCACCATGCATAGCATCCACAACACTGGTTATCTGCTTATCGCCATCTCCGTCGCCGTCAACACCGTAAGCTCTCCATGTAGCCGGCATAAACTGCATCGGTCCACATGCTCCAGCATAAGAACAAATTCCGCTATCTAACGATTTACCAGTCTCAACTTGCCAAACCGCTTCCAATATTTTCCACGGAATATTATACTTAGCAGCAACTTCTTTTACTAACGCCCTCTTCTCAGAAAGCGTCATTTTTGTAACAGCATTTTGCGAAGCTCTTTCACGAGCTATCGCTACACGTTTATTCGCTGCAGTTGCTTTAGGCTTTTCTTGTACCAATTGCTGTTGAACTGGCGCCTGCTCAGCAGATTGTTGCTGAACCGGCTGCTGTTCAACTGGCTTTTCCTGGTCTGGTTGTACCTTTGGCTCAACCGGATTCTCGACCTTTATATCAGCCATTTTTTGTTCCTTAACTACAGGTTTGATTTGATTATCACCAACCTGTAACTTAGACAATTTCACAGAATTATCCGAAGGAACAGAACTTGCAGCCGAAGTGGCAGCCACTACAACCGCAAAACCAACAATTTTTATCGCCATTGACGTGGTGATAAATCGCTGGATATTTTTCTTGTTAACGCCGTGTAAGCGTTCAAAACGCTTCCCAACTGACTTCTTCACCTTTAAGGCAAAGCGTTGGACGTTTTTCTTACTCCCCTCAACCCTCCTTAAGAGTTGAGTAATCATAACTCTAAACATCCTTTCAATTCTTCTAACCTGTCAACAGGTTAAAATAGCAGAAAATAAAAATTCTCCTGCTATCAGAAGAATACGGACGTATTATACCATTGATGAGCTTACCTGTCAATACTTATCACCTCATAAAAACAAAGCGGCGGTCTATTTCAACCGCCGTCTCAAAAGAATAAAATAAACTATGATCATCTCCAGGGAGTCAATCCTCTGCTACTATATCGCAACATCGAGATTCCAGCGTCTCGACTAACCGCTCGCACCTGACCACTCGTGTCTGTCACACGATTATTATTCGTCACCACCCTCTGATATTTCTTCAGAAATACCACTGCCTTAATTCCGACATCCGCTATCGAGATGGCACATTCTTCGCAAGCCGATTGGCTAATAAAGATAACCCCGCCTCTCACCAATGTCGTATCAGAGAGTTTATTCAAACCATTCTCTTCACCATGAAGACCGATACACTTCACGCCATCAATCTTCTTCTGACACCCGTCCTCATCGCAGTGCACATCGCCGCTTGCCGGCCCATTATAACCTGACACCACAAAACCCTCTCTTGCAGTATATATAAAACTGCCGATGTGGTGATAAATGCAATGAGAACGTCTGCCATTAATAACTGACAGCAGTATCCCCGCATCGCCGAAGCTCAAAGGCGTCTTGATCTTGCCTAGTTTCTCATGTGCAAACAGGAAATACTCTCTCCAAACCTCAGACTCGAATTCCAATTTCTCTATCTCGAAATCAACCCCTCTCCCTCTCAGCCGATCATAATAAACAACTGCATCGTCATCATGATCGTCAAATAGAGTATAAACCTTCTTAACCCCGAGAGAGTACAAAATCTTGATTTCTTGTCTGGAAGGATAATTGCTGGCAAAAACCGTCCCGCCTCTCAATGACTTCGGGTCATGTGTATTATTCCGCAGGAAAAACACCGCCGGACGACCGTAGCAATGCCCATTGCATTTCTTTTCGCATCTCATTCGACAAAGACAGCTATATTTTGCCGAACCAGCATAACCAGTACTAACCTCAGCCCCATCCTGATCTCTGCCAATCATCCCTCCCCTGAACTCAACCGGACATGGCGACATAGCCGATATAATTAATGTCTCCAATAGTCCCGCATCGCCAGACGGAAGCCGATCTCCAATAAACTGAGCCTTCTCGATCAACTCCATTACCAACTGAGAATGCCTCGCCTTCATCTTACGACCGAATTGCCAAGTGCGATACTCACGCACAGCCAACATTGCCAGGGCTCTCGCCCACATCCGTACAACCAAAACAGTATTGCCCATGAGTAAAAGCCTCTTTGTCAGTGTACAAAACTACCAAAAATATATTCTATAATTAGACTCTTGAAAACCCTCACTTATCCACAGTCTAATTCTAATAAAAAATAATTTCCCGCCAAAAATCCTTATTATCCTCTGCTATATAAATATTGTCTTTTCGTCTTTTGTTCGGTACTATGAAATAAAGGAAAACATGGACCTATTCGATCAAAACCTAATAAATAAAAAATTCGCCCCATTAGCCGAGAAGTTGCGACCCGGTACTTTAGATGACTATGTCGGACAAGAACACATCATCGGTCAAGATCAACCACTCAGAAAACTCATAGAATCAGGAAATATTTCCTCTATTATCCTTTGGGGGCCTCCTGGTTGCGGCAAAACTACCTTGGCCAGGCTAATCGCCAATTACACCAAAAGCCATTTTGTAGAATTTTCCGCCGTTACTTCAGGCGTAGCCGACGTCAAAAAAGTCATTGCTGAAGCCAGAGATCGCTTAAAATTCCACAACCAAAGAACTATTTTATTCATTGACGAAATTCACCGCTTCAATAAAAGCCAACAGGATGCCTTTCTTCCTCATGTCGAAAACGGCACCATCATCTTAATCGGCGCTACCACCGAAAATCCCGGATTTTCCATTAACGCCCCTCTGATCTCTCGCTCCCGCGTATTCAATCTCCATGAACTAAGTCAAAAAAATATTGAAGATCTTCTCGCAAGGGCCAAAAATGAATTCCCAGAACACCAGTTCGACAAAAAGGCCCTCGAATACATCGCTAAAACATCAAACGGAGACGCCAGAGCCTCTCTAAATGCTCTCGAAGCCGCCACCCAATATTCCACCAAAATAGACATAAAAACCGCCGAGCTAGCCGTTCAGAAAAAAGCCATCTATTATGATAAAAAGGGGGATTGGCATTACGACACAATCTCTGCCTTCATTAAATCCATGCGTGGCTCCGATCCCAATGCTACTCTTTACTGGCTAGCCAGAATGCTAAAAGCCGGCGAAGATCCCGTTTTTATCGCCCGCCGCATGGTCATTTTCGCTTCTGAAGACATAAATATTGCCAATAACACCGCTCTTATCTTAGCCACAAACGCCATGGACGCCATCAAAATGATCGGAATGCCCGAAGCCCAAATTGTTCTTGCTCACACCGCCGTTTACCTCGCCACCTCAAAAAAATCAATCGCCACTTACGCCGCTTACCTCGAAGCCGCCAAAGACATTGATATAGAGCGCATCGAACCAGTCCCTATGCACCTCAGAAACGCCACTAATCAAGTCCTGAAAGATATCGGCGCTGGTAAAAACCATATTAGATATTCCTGGCAAGATCCTGAAAAACACAAAAACCAAACCTACTTACCAAACAAACTCAAAGACAGAAAATACTTCCGCCCCGAAGAATTCACCCAGAAATAGACAAACCCAAACAAATGATAAATAATAAGACTGAACATAACTTTGGAGACGATTATGGCCAAGAAAGAATTTAACAAAATCATAGAGGTAAACGGTGAAAAATACGAGCGCATCCCTATTAAAACCCACAAAATTCACATCAAAGAGCCATACGAGCCAATCATAGAAAAACTGGTCATGCCTCAGTATAAAAAAGGTGACCAGATGGCCATAAGCGAAAAATTCATCGTCATTTCTCTTGGCCGAGTCGTCCATGAGTCGATCGTCAAACCAGGACTTTTAGCCAAACTTATTTCCAAAGGCGTCACCAAATACCCAAACGATCTTGGTTTTTCTCACCCCAGAAAAATCCAAGTCGCCATCATGATCGCCGGCTGGTGGCGATGCTTATTTGCCATGATTTTAGGCGGCATCACCAGATTGTTTGGCCGCCGCGGAGATTTTTATCGCATCGCTGGACACCGCATTTCCGAGATTGACGGTTTCAATCCGCCTGCCATGCCTCCATTCAATGAGTACTGCATGGTCCCGACATTTAATGCGGACGAACTATGCCAAAAAATCGAAAATGATTTCAAAATACCAACTGCCATCATCGACGGCAACAATATCGACGTCCAAGTTATAGGCGCTAGTAGCAAAATTGAAGATCGAGATCTAATACGTCAAACTTTCATCGACAATCCCATGGGCCAGGATGACGAGCTCACTCCCATCATACTCCTCCGCAAAGTCTAAATAGACATTTCTCAAAAAATACAATATAACCATCATATGGAAAATAAATTTCGCGACAATCTCTGGCTCGAAAAACGTCTCAACCAAATATGGCAAACCCACTTTCCCGACGTTAAAAAAATAAACCGCGTCTATATTATATTCGGCCGCAAAGCCAGAAATGTATTTGGCTCGATTAAAGCTCGAGGTCCCAAACAGCCTTTCCGTACACCTGGGCGCTACCCCAAACCGTCTATCTGGCTACCACAGTCAATTACTATCATCACCATTAACGGAAATTTCAAAAACCCCGAAATACCCAACGAGATCATCGACCTTACTATCGCTCACGAGCTGGTCCATTATGCCCACGGCTTCTCTTCACCTCACCCACAACTCTATCAATATCCCCATCAAGGCTCAGTAGTCACCAAGGAATTGATCAAAAGGGGACTATCCGATCAACTCAAATTTCAAAAAACCTGGATCAAAAATTACTGGCACACTCATCTTTAAATCCCAAGACTATGAATACAAAAAGAAATATTTTATAATTATTATAAAAAGGTGGGATAATTATCAAACGAACTTCTGCTTTTTTAGATCAAAAACTTACAGTGATACAAAAAAGTACCGCTACTTTTTTCCCATACTTTATATATCTTCACAATACTCTCAGAATAAAATCAAAGTTTTACTACAACTGGCATTTATTTAAATGGTCAAAGCTTATCCATGTCCTAATACTACTTGCATTCCTAATAACCCTACCAAGTTACTTATTCTCAGATCAATCAAAACCATATATCGCCAGTACTACCAACACCTATGATTTCCCAAGATGGGAGTGGTCAAATTCTAAGATGACGGCAAATAGCCTAAATTCGATATATAGGTTCAATGACAATAATATATGGTTTGCCGGAAACAATGGTGGAATTTTTAAATATAATAGAATAGATAATACATGGATTACTCAATATAGTGGAACATATAAACACATTAGAGGATTGTCTGGAATCAACACAAGTGATATATGGGCAGTCGGAAATGAAGGCACAATCCTTCATTATGATGGTGTTTCTTGGACTAAGACCCCCAGTCCCGTCTCTCAAGATCTAAACTCAATCATCATGATTAATAGCAATAATGGTTGGGCGGTCGGAGATGAAGGAAAAATAATTAAATACACAGATGGTACATGGGTAGCTCAAGATAGCGGGACTGAAAACGATTTAAACAGTGTATCATTAATGAACTCTACCATCTGGGTAGTCGGCCAAAATAGATCCATATTAAGATCAGAAAACAATGGCGTTGATTGGATTGAGCCAGTCGGCATCTTGCCAGCAGAAGCGGATAATCTAACCTCTATTTCGATCACAGAAGATGATTGTATTTGGATAGGATCCTCCTCAGGCACTTCTACGGCCACCGTGGTAAAAAGCATTAATAAGGGAAATAGCTGGGAGCGGAAGTATCATGCAACAGGAGGAGCAAGCATAGATGGAGCAATAAGGAGGTCTATCGCTTCGATTTCTGGAGTAGACAACCAAACAGCTCTAGCAGCACTTAACTTTAGCTCTTCAAATAATCAAAAAGTCTTTTCTTCAGAAGTTTTAAAGACGAGTGATGGAGGTACTGTTTGGAGCAAAAATAGTGCAGGAATGGCAGTTCAGATTAAAACCATTCAAGCTTTTGAAAATATAGGGATACTGGCTGGAGATGAGGGCAATATTTGCATTTCAAACGCGGACAATTTGTGGTCAAATATTTACTCTCAAATTAATCCCGGATTAAACTTGACAATTAGTGGTATCTATCCAGTTAATGATCAAATTGCCTACATAACATGTAATTTTGTTACTTTTTCAGTAAAATTGACCTACATCTTTAAAACAATTAATGGGGGAAAATCCTGGCAGAATGTGCTTGGATCTACTTATCCCCATGGCTACATTCCAACACTTGTTCTAACTGACATCTTTCCTCAGGGATCAAATTTGTGGATATCAGGATCAAGTGTCTTTAGTTCTTCCAATGATGGTTCCACATGGTCTCCTTCTGGTGGTATTACAGAAACAGTAAGATCGATCACTCCATTTCTATCAGATGATTTAATAGCTTTAACATATTCAACCAATGGAGTAATTCGACGATATTCCAATTCAACATGGTCGGTATGGAAGAACGATCCGGCAGTTCCTTATTTGTCTTCAGTCACTTCAAAAGGGAATAGCGCATGGGCGGTCGGAGACTCAGGTGCTTTTTTAAAACTTAATCAAGACGGAATAGATTGGTCTATGAATAATATTTCAAGTAATAATTTAAACTCTATATTTGCTCTAGATGAATTAAATCTATGGGCAGTAGGAGATAGTGGCATTATTTTAAAATCTGTTAACGGCGGTAACAGTTGGACTAACGAAACAAGCCCAACTACGAATAACCTTAAAGATGTCCTTATGATAGATACCCAAAATGGATGGGCGGTCGGAGACTCAGGAGAAATTCTCAAATTTACAAACGGCGCTTGGTCTAAATATGGCGCAATGACTTCGAATAATCTTTTTAGAGTCAGGTCCATAGGAAATAACAATATATGGATTATCGGTGATTCTGGCACCATCCTCCACTACACCTCCCCTCCCAACGCCGCTGCCACCAAGCTTGCCTTATCT
>CAYZYR010000021.1:0-17185 GCA_964482785.1 uncultured Candidatus Saccharibacteria bacterium
ATGGATTAATTATATTACTTTGAACCTGAGAAATCAATTTTAGATGGATTTGAGACAAGCTTGGGACAACAAACAAGTGTTTTCAAATGGTAAAATTTTTAATATATTAGATGAGTAATAAAAAAGGATATTAAATGTTAGAAATATTTCATGGTGAGGGGTTGGTTGATCTGATTAAGACTGTCGGATATTTTGGTTTGTTCGGGATAGTTTTTGCCGAGTCAGGAATATTGATTGGGGCAGTTTTACCAGGGGATAGTCTTTTGTTTACGGCCGGTTTTTTGGCGTCTCAGGGATTTTTGAATATTTGGATCATGATCCCAATGTTGTTTGTGGCAGCAGTAGTAGGAGATAATGTGGGATACTCTTTTGGGAGAAAGGTGGGAAGGAAGATTTTTAAGAAAGAAAGTTCTTTGTTGTTTAAGCAGGATAATTTGAGAAGGGCGGAGGGATTTTATGCTAAAAACGGGGCGATGACTATCGTTTTGGCCCGTTTTATTCCTTTTATTCGAACTTTTGCTCCGATCGTGGCGGGTGTGGGGAAGATGGAATATAGGACATTTTTTGTTTATAATGTTGTAGGGGGATTTCTGTGGACAGTAGCAATCTCTTTGGCTGGGTTTTTCTTGGGAAAAATAATTCCTGATATCGACAAATATCTACTGCCGATCATCGCGGGGATTATCATTGTCTCAATATTACCACCGATTTATCATATGATTAAAGCTAAGTTAAGAAAAGATTAAATAAATTAATAAATAAAAATGGCGTCGGGGCAGGAGATGGCAGATATCGGCGCTTTTTTGCATTAGACAGATTGACTTTTTGGGTTATTGGATGACAGAGACTGGAAGTAGCAACGAGAGCAAACTGATAGCGGAAGGCAGAATTCTGGCAAATGCTAACATAATTTCGCCTTCCGTTGTTAGAGTACTCGACTTAAAGAAAGAGGGGCGAACTGGCGGGGGAATATTTCTTCGCAAGCATGATACGAAAAGGGTGATCATTCCGCTGACTGAGGTCTGTGAAGTGACAAACGGCAAACTCGAGAAATATCTTGGGTTCTGCGAGGAGAAGGCGAAGCGGGCCAGGTCTTGTTTTTCAATACAGACCCTCAGTTTGCAGAGCAGGAACCCTGATCGCGATTTGTGGGGCGGCGGTTACTGCGACGGTGCGTATGAGATAGAATTCTCCGGTTTGCCAGAGGCGGTTGGCGAGGTCATGATTATCCTTACAATGTGGCACTGGGACATTATCGCTGCGGACCAGATCTGTGAGATCCTTGATAAGAGCCCACTTGAGGATACCAAGAGGTTCATGGTCAAGGTTTTACTCTTGAGGTTGGCATTGACCGGAGTGGCCGCCAGTTTGACATCAGAATGATTTGCTTATAAGGGAGAGATAGGCGGACGCGAATGCGCCCGCCTAATTTTTATGTGTTTTGACTGCATTTTTGTGTGTATTTTTATATTTATAATCTTTAACTCCTTATCCTTTGAAAAAAGAGGAAGATTTCTCAAACTTCCAAACATGTTGGGTTGCTTGGGGCGACAAAAAAGCGATAACTTGATTAATAAATAATTTGACGAATATTTATTGTTATGCTTTAATGAATTAAAGCGTTAAATAATTAAAATCAAGGAAATGATGAAATTAATTGAAGAAGAGTTAAATGACCTAATGGCAAAGGATCTTTATTTTAAGATCTCTCAAATGAAAAATGGCGAAGAAGTGGCCAAGTTTTTGCGCGACATTATGACTTATGATGAATTGGCGGTGATAATTCAGAGATATGAGATCGCAAAAATGTTAAAGGCTGACATTACTTTTAGGGAAATAGAAAGGCTGACGGGAGCGTCCTCAGCGACAATTTCGAGAGTTAATTATTGGCTGCATCATGGATGTGGGGGTTATGAAATTGCCTTGAAGGATATGGATAAGGTTCAGACTTAGCGTATCTTTCAAAAGTAATTCTATGATCCTCAAACCCACCCAAAAGGCGGGTTTTGGTTGGGAACATTAATGGATTGGAGGTAGAGATTATGACACCTAGATTAAAAGAATTGGATTTTAGTAAAATGACTGAGACGACGGAGGGCTGTGACTGATGCTACCTGATCGAAGCATTGCTTGATTTGAATGGTGAAGTGTTGAACGCTGGACTTATAGATGCGGAGACGATGAAGACTTCGATTGCGACAAAAAGAGTGTCGTTTTTGGCAAAGACGAGAGATAAATTTGTAAATCGCGGACTGATATTATCATGGGTACACGAGGTAGAAATGCCTATTTTGGTTGATTGCGATGGCGGCACTTTACTCTTTCGGACAAGACCCTTAGCCGTGTTTTGTCCGAAACATCCGGGGATTTTTTCGTGTTTTCACTCGTCTATAGGTTCAGTGAAATTTATTTTGCCGAATGAGCTGGCCATTTGTGTAATTCAAAGCGCGGTTGGCAGTCGAGTGTTGATGGTTGGAATGACTGACATCTCTGTTGTTTTAATCTTATGCAGAATCTCGTCCCTGATCTCTTTTTTAATTAGTTCTGACGTAACTGCCTCCTTTGGGATTATCATCCCAAGGTGTAGACTACATTGTCCAGTTTACAGGATACCTGCCCGATGCGCAGCTACAATTAGTGGAAATTTATGGCGAAAAGTTGAGAAATGGGGAGAGTAATAATCCAATAGACGGCGAGAAGAAGATCGATATCGAGAATTCATCGTCGGCTTTTGCGGCTATATATAATAGTAAGGGACAACCGATTTCTTCCAGCGATGTGCTTAATGGAGAGATGCCGAATTTGCCAAATGGAGTATTTAAATATGCTAAAGATCATGGTATGGATAAATTTACGGGGCAGCCATCCAAGGGAGTGCGACACGCTTTGGCGGTGAAATATTACGAAGGACAACCAGGCGGTTTTGTCGCCTCAGGGAAATCTTTGATTGGAACTGAGGAGAGAATAGAAAATTGGGGCCAGATTGTGTTGGGAGAATGGATCACCGCTATTATCGTTACATTATTGGTGCTAATGGGGGTTGATACTTTTTCGAATAGTCTATTGAGGTAGAATTTGAAATTGAGGTTGTTTTTTTGTCTATTTTTTAGCGATGACGATAAGTCTATTGCTTGACTGGCTATATTTTGAACTGTCAAAGTCGCCATAAAAATAGATATTTTCTTTTTTAATGCCTGAGTTTTCTAGAAAAAGAGACAGCTCGGTAGTGGTAAAGTACCTATGTTTAAGTTCTAGTATTTCATTGTTAAAGATGTAGTTTGTCTCTAAAATCATGGTTTCGGGATTGAAAATCATTTTGTCGTATTTTGCGGAAACATAATTGGTTTCCAGATAGCCGATGAGTTGGTATATACTAGCGACATCTACAACGATAGTGCCGTTAATATGGGAGGCTTGAACCATTTTATTTATAAGATCCTGAGCCTCTTTTGAGTTGAGACAATATCCGAAGCTGGAGAATATAGTATATACTAAATCGTATTTATCAGAAGATTGCCAGGAGGTGAAGTCTGTGTGCTCTAATTTGTAGTCGGTATTTTTTAATCTGTTTCTGGCCAGATCAATAAGATGAGTGTTGGCGTCAAAACCATAACCTTTTTTGACGCCGCGAGCGAAAAATTCTTGCATATGACGGCCTTGGCCACAAGCAATATCACAAATAGAACTGGGGATTTGCCCATGTTTGGAAATCAAAAAATCGGTTTCTTTTTTAACGCGAGATCTGGTGAGATAATTTTTATGTTCGGCTAGATAATAATTAGAATAGTATATACTAACTGCCTGAGTGTGCGGTTTTAGTTTTTTCATAGGTAAAGTATAACATAAATTGGTGATATTTATTAGCATTTTAAATATTGAGAATTGATTTAGATAGAGGATATAAATACTATGTTATTGGTTTAACTGTTAAAAAGATTGTGTAATAATTTAAAATATAATTATGAAAAATAAATGCAAAACAGCTACCGGCACTTCCGGAGCTGTATATGGTCTAGGTCCCATTGGGGCATCGGTTTATTTTATTGGTCAAACATCCGGATTTTGATTGGGAGTGTTGAGACTCCTAAAGGCGATAATGCAGCCGGCTTTTTAAGCATATGTTGCTTTAAGTTTGTGATATAAATAACAGTTGATTGTTTATAGAAGCACATAGCGTTTATTGTTTTTGAGCGATATTAGTTTATAGATCCAGCTTAATTTTTAAATGAGGGATGCCAATGATATTGTATTCTGTATCGTCGATTACTTTGAAGTCGTTTTTTAAATAAAAATCGAGGGCAAGTTTGCGGGCATCGGCGACTAGGGTTTTGAGGCCGAGCGATTTGGCTTTATTTTTGATGGCTTTGAAGATCACCGAACCAATGTCTTGGCCGCGATCATCTTGAAGGACGGCCATCTGTTTTAATTGACCCTCGGATTCATTTAACCTGACAAGCATCCCAGTGCCCACAATCCTGCCATCCAGCTCGGCAATAAAATGGTAGTGGTTTTCATCATCTTCGTCAGGAAATTTCTCACTGCCTTTGGGCATGTCTAATGGCTTACGGAGGACTTCCCATCGAATGCTGCAATACTGATCAAATTCTTTTGAATTTTCAGGATGCTTGATTGTTATTTTTTGCATATACTCTCTCTTTTAAATTATATCAAAAAAGAGCCTGGTTTATTAGACTCTTTTTTGGAAAATTACTTTAAAGCAGATTGGCCGGGATATGAAAAACTGCCTTCTTCTTCGATTCTTAATAACTCGTTGTATTTGCAGATCCTTTCAGAGCGGCAAAGGGAACCGGTTTTGATTTGGCCGGTGCCAAGGCCGACAACAAAGTCGGCAATGGTGGCATCTTCAGTTTCACCGGAGCGATGGGAAACAACAGCGGTATATCCGGCTTCTTGAGCCATGTTGATGGCATCAATGGTTTCGGAGACGGTGCCGATTTGGTTTAATTTGATAAGAATGGAATTGGCAGAACTGTTGTCGATGCCTTGTTTTAGTCTTTTAATATTGGTAACAAAGAGATCATCTCCAACGATTTGAATCTTGTCGCCAAGTTTTTCAGTCATTAACTTATAACCGTCCCAGTCGTCTTCAGCTAGGCCGTCTTCGATGGAGACGATGG
This sequence comes from uncultured Candidatus Saccharibacteria bacterium, assembly GCA_964482785.1. Classification (GTDB taxonomy): domain Bacteria; phylum Patescibacteriota; class UBA1384; order VFKW01; family VFKW01; genus CAYZYR01. Next base: position 5,139 of record CAYZYR010000021.1, read on the forward strand.
GATATTTGGTGATCCATTGAGCGTATAGCTCGACCATTTCTTCAGACGTGAGGATTTTACCTTCGATGGCTAGATTGTATTTGCCACCTTCATAAAATTCAGTGGCAGCGCCATCAATAGCGATAAAGATGTCTTGGCCTGGTTTGTAGCCGGCTTTTTCAATGGCTTCGACGATAACCTGAAGAGCGGCTTCGTTAGAGCCGAGAGATGGAGCAAAACCGCCCTCATCGCCAACGGAAGTATTTTGGCCTTTTTGAGAGAGGATTTTTTTAAGGGAGTGGAAAGTTTCAGCGCCATAGCGGAGAGCTTCTTTGAATGATGGGGCGCCAAGCGGCATGATCATAAATTCTTGTAAGTCAGTGGAATTGCCGGCATGTTTACCGCCGTTTAGAATGTTCATCATGGGAACGGGAAGTTGGATCGGTTTGCCGGTCTCCCCTATTTCGGCGAAATACTGATAAAGTTTTTTGTCTTGAGATTTGGCAGTGGCGTGAGTAAAAGCAAGAGAAACACCAAGGATGGCATTGGCGCCGAGGCGGCCTTTATTTTCGGTGGCGTCAAGGGTGATCATGGTTTCGTCGAGTTGGCGCTGGGTAAATTCTTTGCCAACGAGAGTTTGGGCAATCTCTGTATTAACATTTTCAATAGCTTTGAGAACACCCTTGCCGGAATAACGGGATTTGTCGTCATCTCTTAGTTCGACAGCCTCATAGGAACCGGTAGATGCGCCGGATGGGACGGCGGCGCGGCCAAAAGAATTATCATCGAGAGTTATGTCAACTTCGACGGTTGGATTTCCACGCGAATCTAGGATTTCACGGGCATGTATTTGAGAAATTTTTGCCATGACAATCTCCTCTTTCATTTAGCTTTTACTAAATTATAATAGCAGAAATTGTTGAGTTAAAGAAGGGCTTTGGTTTTTTGATTGGTTGATTGGTCCGGTTAAATAACTATTAAAAAGGAAGGCTGGCGAGTGCGGAACAATCGACGGTCTTTATGATCGCAGGCGATAAATCACGGAAGACAGGCAAGAGAACTTGGTATTCCTTTTAGAGAAATGATTTTCTTTATACTCTTGCCTGTGTCAGCGCAAGCCATGAGTTCGCTCGGACCAGACTCGCTAGACTTGGCATAGTAGATATTATTGCCAGTGCCCCAGATGGCTATTGTACAATATATATTTTTCAGAACATTGGGCTTTCCTGACAAACTGGAGGTATATATCAAGCTAGCCATTTCTGTTGCGCTGACGGCGTAAAAAAACTTTGTACCGTCGGGCGAAAGATCGAGGCTGGCAATCGAGTGTGGATTGGTAGTCAGGGGGGTTTGATCTTTGTTGTCTTAGATGTACCGATATTGTTGAAGATGACCGAGCAGTCCTCTTCTGATAGAAGAACGCATTTCTTACCATTGCGTGAAGCGGCCATCATTTTTGGAGCGTCAAGATATTTGGCGCAACTAATATTCTCTTCCTAGATTATGCCCGAGTCGTCTGTGTGGAATAACTTGCCATTGGAGAGGCGAGCGGGATATTTGCCATTCCAAACGCTCTTGACCATGACTAGATTCGAACTGCCAAGCTTATAGCTAAAGATCTTATGTATTACATGGCCGCCTTTGTAAGAGGCGCCAGAAAACATAAGCTCCTTGTCATCAACAGACCACCGAAGGCTGCCATCGTCCGGGCTGTACCCATTAGAGATGATACAGAGTTGCTTACCTTTTTTGGCGCTAAGACCAATAACCCGAAGCGCATTAACAAGATTGTCTCCACCTATTTTTGTAATGTAGGCAATTTGAGCGGCGCTGGCCGATATACAAGCCAGCAAGAGTAATACCAAGGTGTGTCCATCAAGACCCACTTGTCCATAACTGATACCCCTGTCCTTCTGCGGCAGGGGTGGTTATTTTGTGTAAATGATAGAGAGAGCCGTATAAAATCTTGATCGCTTTTGATCTTAATGAGCTCAGAATTAATTTTTGTCGGAAATAATACTTATCCCATCTATACTGTCAGGAATATGAATTTTTAATAAATCCAGCACGGTTGGGGTAATATCTGCCAAACAGCCCAATGATCTTAATTTTATAGTTTTATTTTTCATATTTTTGCCAGCTATAATAAATGGCACGGGATTGGCAGTATGAGTTGTCTGAACTTCGTTATTGTAGGGATTAATTTTACATTCTGCATTACCATGATCTGCGGTAATAATAAGCATCGAATCGGGAAAGGCTTCATAGATCCTTTTGAGCTGCTTATCGATAGCTTCAACTGCTTTTATTGTTGCTTTCAGCTTTCCTGTGTGACCAACCATATCAGTATTAGCGTAATTTATTAAAACAAAATCAAGGCGCTTCTTGCTAGTTTCAAAAATCACTCTGTCGGTAATTTTATCAGCGGACATTTCGGGACATAAATCAAAGGTGGCCACTTTAGGAGAATCAATCAGATACCAATCCTCATTCTTAAAAGGAGTACTATTTCCTCCGTTAAAAAAGTAGGTAACATGAGCATATTTTTCTGTCTCGGCAAAATGCCCCTGAGTCAAACCGTGGTCGCTTATGATCTTAGCCAACGGATGTTTTTCTCTTTTGCTTGGAAATATTACTGCGACTGGGAGGTGCTCATCATAAGTGGCTAGAGTAGCAATTCGAAGCCTTTTTATTCTTTTGCTTCCTATATCCGGCTTATTATGGGTAAACATATAGACGAGCTGTCTCATTCTATCTGCTCGGATATTGAAGAATAAGACTCCGTCTCCCTCCTGAATAATCCCTCTTTTCTTTGGTTTCTCTCGTTTAATTACGCGGTTTAGCCACACAACCTCTTTTTCTGGCGGATCCATAATCATTGGTGACAAAAATTCATCTGTGGTGCCTTTCGTGTAATTACTCTCAATTGTCGAGTCCAGATCACTAACTTTCTCGCCAGCGCCTTGAGTCATCATTTTATATGCTTTTAGTATCCGATCCCAGTTATTATCTCTATCCATGGCGTAGTATCTTCCGATAATGCTAGCGATTTTTGCGTCGATACCTCGAGTCTCGATTTCATATTTTAGTTGGTAAATGTATTTCTTTAAACTTTTTTGTTCGCTGTCCCGACCGTCTGAAATCACATGAATAAATATTTCTTTGGTAAAGTTCTGCATTTTCAGCAAGTCCAAAATTGCAAACAGATGATTTATGTGGCTATGAATGCCGCCGTCACTTAAAAGGCCAATCAGGTGGAGAGGGCGATTGGAATTCTGTGTTTTATTGATTAAATCGATCAGTTGTTTATTTTTAAAAAATGAAAGATTACTGATCTGTTCTTCCACAAAGGAATACTCCTGCATCACTGCTTTACCGGATCCGATAGTAAGATGACCGACCTCAGAAGAGCCAATCGCGCCCCAAGGCAAGCCGACATTAATACCAAAAGCCTGAAGCAATGTGCGCGGATAATTATTCCAAAGCAAATCAAAAGTTGGAGTTTCTGCTTGCAAAATAGCGTTACCTTTTTTTATTTTGCTATATCCCCAACCGTCCATAATTACTAAAAAAAGCTTCGGAGGGATTTTATTCATATTGATCCTCTCTTAGCCCGGTCATATTTTTATTCATATCGAAGCATATCTAACGGATTAATTTTAGCTGCTCGCTTTGATGGGTAAAGGCCAGTTAAAATACCGACTATTAGCGATGCTAATATTATCATAACCATAAAACTTATGGGTAAATAAAAGATCGACACTTGCTCACCGCCAAGACTTTGTGCGTAATGGTTTAAGATAAAATTCACGATCCTGCCAACCAAAGTCCCTAGAATTAGGCCAAGAATACCACCGGTAAGACCGATAACAACCGATTCTGTTAAAAACACATTAGTAATATCTTTTCTTTGCATTCCCAATATTTTCATCAAAGCAAGTTCTCTGGTTCTTTCAAGCAGCGAGATAGTAAGAGTATTAAACATTCCTAGAATAGAAACGATTAAAGTAATCAGACCAAAACCAGCTAAAATAATTCTAAATATGCCAAAAACTTGATTGATTTGAGAAACGGTATCGCCGACATATTGAGTCTTGAGACCCATATTCTCAACCGTTTTCCTGATTTCTGGCACCATTTCTTTTGAATCCACTTCAACTTTCAATTGACTAAAACTATTAACTCCAAAATTTCTCAGAACATTCATACTACTATAAACTTTGGGGGCTGAGTCATCATTAATAATACCGATCACTTGATAAGTTTGATCTGGCGCTTCTAGATTGTCGGGCTTGTCGATCAATTCCTTTGGCACCAATATGTTAAAAGTTAATTTTCTACCCAAAATATCAGTGTTTGTATCCCAAAATTTAAGAAAGGCGGTATTGACGATAATATCATTGCTTTGTTCCAAAAAAACCTTGCCTTTTGAAACTCTAATACCAGCCTTATCTAGAAATTTTGGCGTCGCTCCAAAAAATGATACATCCATAGATTTATTAGTTACGATTAATTTTCCCCCTACTGCTGCCATACCATATATATCTTCAATTCCGGGGATATTTTTGATATTAGACACAGTTGAGTCAGTCAGAGAGACGATTTTTGAATTGCCTGTTCCTACGTCTATCAATGTAAAAGCATCTCCGCTGGTTACTTCATTTGTCACCAGACGCTCTATGCCAAAGGCAAAAGACAAAAGAAAAACAATCGCCGATATGCCGATAATCACGCCAGTCAAAGTTAAAACTGCTCTTAATCGATGTAAATTTATATTCTTTAGGGCAAACTCTAAAATAAATAATTTATCCATGGCCTACCTCTCTTGCGATTAATCCATCTTTCATTTCGATTCTTCTGGTGCCTAAATCCCAGTAAGCCTGATTATGAGTCACCAAAATGATTGTTTTTTTCATTCTTACGTTTAAAACATCAAAAAAAGCCATCACTTCATCTGAAGAAGTGCTGTCAAGATTTCCGGTCGGTTCGTCAGCAATAATGATGCGGGGATTAGATACTAAAGCTCGAGCAAAACTAACTTTTTGTTGTTCACCGCCGGACAACTGGACTGGATTTTGTCTGGCTAAATTAGTGATTTTTAATTCCTCCAGAACTACCATCGCTCTTTCAATTGCTCTTTTCTTCCTAACCCCTTTAACTAAAAGAGGCATGGCTATATTTTCAATTGTATTAAATGATTTTATCCAGCGAGGCAACTGGTAAATTATGCCCATTTTTTCTGATCGAAATATTCCTCTTATATCTTCAGGCATACTATAAATATCACGATTACGAACCATAACTTTGCCATCAGTCGGCTCCTCAATACCAGAAATAACATTTAGCAGAGTCGACTTGCCACAGCCTGACGGGCCATAAATCAGCACAAAATCACAACTAAATATCTCAAGATTGATATCGATCAAAGCTCTTTTTGTTTGGTTTTCTAAATCAAAATTTTTATTGACGTTTTTTATTTTGATTATCGTATTATGTCGCACAGCGTTATCACCTGTATACATTTCAATCCTCACTTATTTAAACAATTTACCCATCCAGCCGAACAGATTTTGCATTGTATTTAAAATTATCTGCAAAGCTGATCTTGACACCTCGCCAGTGATGACTGTATTATCGCCGCTTTTAGTCAGATTGCCTGCTATATCTGTCGTCAAAATCCGCAAGTGGTAAGGTTTTCCTGGAACAAGATCAGAAATAATCACTAAATGATGTTTAGTATAAGTGCTGTCAAGCGATGTTTTGCGGGTGTAATCATTGCCTGTGAGCCCTGTGTCGTACTCAACCTGCGAATCAGCTGGTTCATCAGTTTTCCATGATATCGCTATCTGCGCTTTGTCGGTTGAGTTGCCGACATTGGACGCCTCGATAATAATATCGGAGATCTTCGGCGCTCTACTGTCTGTTGGCGTATCAAAAGTAATCTTATTTGATTCAGCAACATTACCAAACTGATCTCTACCTGAGGCGTAAATAGTGTACTCACTCTGATCGACAAGTTCGGAAATCATAATTTCATGATCGAGTACTAAATCAGAAGTAGATTGCTCACGGAAATTGACACCATCAGTTGAATATTTAACGATTGAGCTCGTCGGCACATTAGTTTGCCAAGCAATCTTCAAAGTAGTCGATGGTGCCTCTTTATCCGGCTCTATGCCAAATTTAGATATCGACGGCATGGGCAAAGTTGAGAAAGAGTTTTCTGATCGCAATTCATTTCCATCGGCATCGTCGCCGATAACTCTAAAGTAATACATCTGCCCCGGCTTTAGATTTGAAAGAGCAATGCTATGATTTGTGGTAGAGCTGGATGAATCTTCGCTGATAACGCTTCCAAAATTAGCTGTTTCTCCATAATACATAGTGAAGTTGGCAATCGCTGTACTCTTGAAATTCACAATTGCCGATTGCTGCGTGATATTGGAAATATTTAAGTCATACACGCTTGGTGTATTGGCGGTAGTAAATTTGATCCCGTCGCCAGTTAAAGTGTTACCGTCAATATCGGTGGAGCGAATACTGTAAATATAGTCGCGTTGCGAGCGCAATCCTACTACTGTAACTTCATGGTCGGTCGCTTGCACTGTTTGCCCTTGTTCGGAAACAAAAGTATTGCCTTCTTTTATTTGTACAAAAGAACTGCAAGCTCGATCGGTTGCCCAGCGCACGACCAAAGAAGTCGGCTTAACTTCAATTTTCGGCCCGCTTACCAGCTTAGGCGCAGTTGTAAATCGGCCTGTCGGTTTTATCGAAACGATGCTTGAGTTTGCCGAGGAATTGCCGATACTGTCTTTTGATCTGGCGTAGTAATAATATGCTTTGGATTCCAAATCGCCATCGGCGTAGATTGTGCTAGTAGTCGAGCCGATTTTTGAAAAATTTGTACCATTCAAAGAACGATAAACATCGTATCCGGCAAAGCCGGTGCCTTTATCAATTGGTTCCGACCATTTGACTGCAACAGCATAATCTTTGGTGTCGCGATCTGAGATATCATAGGCCTGAATTCCGCCAGGAATCCCTGGCGCTACCACATTGGCGGTAAAGTTGACTTTAGCACAACCGTCCACGGTCGGGTTGCCCGAAACATTGTTACAGCTGCCAAAGTCATAATTGCCGGCATTATCTTTAGCCACAATATAGAAAGTGTTTTCCTGTTGTGTGGCATACGGGCCGGATGCAAGCGAAGTGTTGGTTGTATAGCTGGAATTTCCGTCTGTCGGAATAGCGTTTATGGAATAATAGTAGCCGGCGATTTCACCCGGAGGCGCGGTCCAAGAAAAGGCAAAAGCATTTGATGTTGAACTGGTCGGAGCGACAGTCAGGTCTCTCGGCGCCGACGGAGCTGAATTGTTGAAATAGAAATTCGTTCTAACTGATGGACTGTTATTGCCGGCGTTATCGATTGCTTGCAGATCAAAAGTATTAATGCTTTGAGTGGCAATATCGGATAGCGATATATCCGGCGTTGCGGCATCTCCTGCGATATTATGCCAGCTAGCTTCACTATTTATCTTGTATCGGTATTTAGCCAAGCCCGATCCGCCGGCATCCGAAGCAGCAGAAGACCCGCTAATCGGCCAGGAAAAAGTAAAGGTATTGGTTCGGCTATAACCGGAAGGAGAAACCGAAACATAAGCCGGCGCGGTCGGAGCGGCGCTCTCATATTTATAAGTAAATAAAGTAACGGGATCCGAAATGTTTCCAGATGTATCTTTTGTTTTTATTCTAAGATAATATGTACCATAGCTGGTTCCGAGATCGGTTGAAGTAAAATCAAGGTTCGTCTGATAATTTGACGGATCAGCTGAATTGTTCTGGCCGAAATAAACATAATACCCTGACACGCCCGACGGAGCGATACCGTTGGCATTATCGCTTGGCACCGACCATGAGAAATACGGTGCAGGGAAATTATACCAAGTATCTGTCGAGAGAATTGTTCCGCCGGAAACATTTCTGACCGTTACGCTGGTCGGATTGTCCGGCGGTAAAAGATCAGGATTGTAACCCGGTGCCGATACGCCGGAAAAATTAATCCAGCCTAAATCATCGCTCCAGGCATAGCCAGAGAAGTTGCCGGAAGTGATCCTAACATTAGAATTATTGGGGCTGTCGTTAAAATCGACATAGGTTCCGTTTAAAAACTTTGCTTTGCCGGAAAGACGTCCGTTGACATCGGCTACTACCGGCCCTTGTGGATTGTCTGCATTGCTTCCAAAATCTATCCAGCCCAAGTCGTCGCTCCAAGCATAACCCGACATTTGTCTGGTGTAGTTGTCAATCGTTACATTGGTATGGTTAGCGGCTGAATCAAAGTAAATATTATGGTCGGTGTTTACCACAGTCGCAGTGCTTCCGGTCGCAATCGCAATTGCGCTTCCGGTCGCATGGCTCCTTTGAGGCGTGCCGATCGAAAAAATCGCTACCAATGCCACCACTACGCCGGTAAAAACTCCTAAAACCGAATAATGGAAGTGATGGCGATATGGATGCAAATGCCACCTATAATACCAATTAAACTTTATCCGGAGCTTGTTGTGTAGAGGATTAAAAAATCTAAGCAGCGTTTTTGTGCTCTTTTGAATTTTGTGTATTTCTTTTTCCAATTCTTCCATTGTCATATCTCTCATATCCTTCTATATATATATATCTCACAAGGTTACCTGACGCATCGAACATAGTTGGTATTCGTCGGGGTACTGCTGCCCGTGTTGCCATTGTTCAAGCCCACGCGCCACGCACTCGTAGCACTGGCCTGCGTCACTGACCAAAAGTTAACGGAGGGGTTTGTCAGATTAAAATAAGAACCGTCAATATATGCCTGCATTAATTCCTTCTGAGTTGGCAAGCGCCAGCCATTGCCTTGGTCCAAACAAAGCTGTGCTGCCGTTCTACTGGCGTTGTCGGCCGAGGAAGCGTCCCAGCTATAAGTTGATCCGCCTGAAGTGGCAAAACCGTTTGTGCCGCTGGTATTCTTTAAAGACTGACTCCAAACAAGTCCTGTTCTCGGGTCTTTGTTGCCCGGAGTCGGATTGTGCGTTTGGCTTCCCGGATCATCGCCGGTTACAACCGGACTGGCTGTTGCCCAAGATAAAACGCAGTTGTTAACAACCTTAGTTGCGTCTGATTGACTGCCGTAATCTTCGTTATACTGTTGAGTTGAACATGGCCCGGGTGCCGGATAAGTGCCGGTCTGCTTTGTCCTATTTGTGGAATAAAATGTCGCTCCGTTTTTCACATCAGTCACCGTAGCGTTACCTTGGTCAGCAGCAGTAGGCCAAGTTGCCGCAGAATAAATCCGATTCCACATGGCGCCCCAATCACCCCAAGCGCCGGAAGAATCGGATCCGAAGGAGAGATCATTTTTCAGATGATCATAAAGTTGTTTAATGTATGAAACAGTCGGATTGTTATTAGGAGAGCCGCCCGATTGTTCCGCCTCGGCAATAGTTTTAAAAGTAATAATACTTCCGGCCAAAATTAGGACAACTAATATGGCCGAGAACATTTTAAATCGCTTTTTGCCTGCTAAGTCAGCAAAGTGTTTTCTGGATCCTATTTTATTTTCTTTCATTTTATCCTCCTTGCCCCGTTTGATGCCGTAAAGCGGCTATTCGACTGGGACTATTTGCCTGCTTATATCAAAAGAACCGATTTTCATCGGTTAAATATTTTCCACAACCCAAAAATTGCTTAATGGCTTCTTTGCTGGTTGCCTGGGTCCTACTCGAGAGAGAGAGAGAGAGAGAGAGAGAGAGCGTTCTCTTCGTCCGTCCTTCTACTAATTTTATTTGGTTGATCCACATTTCCCTCCCTAGATAGGGGTTAACTAATTAACTAATAAATAGTATAACAACTTGTAAAAAATAACACAATAGCACAATGTAAAATAGCAGTTTTTTCTACTTTTTGGCTTTTCTTTTGCTTTTAACTATTCGGTCATTAAACTAAAATAAGTCCAGACTGGAGCCAACTTTGCAATTGTTTGCAAAGCAAGATCTTTTAGTCTAATGGTATATGCTAATATGAGTTTGTAATTTGAGACTATTCTCTATTGAGAACCACTATTAATAGAAATATTTGAGAAATAATAGAACTTTAATAATTTAATAAACAATAAATAATATAGGAAGATTTCAAGCTAGTTCTTTTTAACATTCCTCTTTCTCTGCCGATTGGCAAGATAATCATCAACGGCCTTTTTACTTGTTAGCCAATTGCGCCCCTTTTTAAAAGCTTCCAGTTTTCCTTGTCTAACAAGTAAGTTGAGATATTTGCCAGAAAAGGGGGTACTCATGCCAGCTTACCTTGTGCTCTCGAAACCACTGAGGATGAGATTATCTCTATAGAAGAATGCAAACAATATATAGGCGAGTTTGAGTTATCTAATGAACGAATTTTAATAATAAAAAATAATTTAATAGATATTGTCGATACTGTCCTGAATACTTATTTAGAAGATTTTAAGTAGGCGATATGGATAAGGAATATACAAAAGCAGTAATCTATTGCCGAGTATCCTCCAAAAGGCAAGTTAAAGAGGGACACGGTTTAGAAAGCCAGGAACATCGTTGTCAAGAATATGCCAAAGTTAAAGGCCTAATCGTTGAAAAAGTCTTTCCCGATGGCAATATTACCGGTGGTCTTTTTGATCGTCCGGCAATGCGTGATTTATTGAGTTATCTTGATCAACATAAAAGCAATGAGTATTTTGTAATTTTGATGACCTAAAGAGATTTGCTAGAGATGTAGAAACGCATTTTGGCCTGAAAAGAGAATTGATTATAAAGAGAAAGGCTAAATTACTTTGTCTAAACTTTAATTTTGATGATTCGCCAACAGGTAAATTCGTTGAGACAATGATGGCTGCCACCGCTCAGTTAGAACGAGAACAAAATAAAGAGCAGGTTCGTAATAAAATGAAAGCCAGAATAGAGCGAGGCTATTGGTGCTTTTGTCCGCCGACAGGTTATAAATATGTGAAAGATAAAGACCACGGTAAACTTTTGTCTCCTATTCATCCGATTGCTGATATTATTGGCGAGGGATTAACCGCATTTGGAGAAGATCGACTAAAGGGACAGGTCGACTTGCGAAATTTTCTAATGTCCAAAAATTTACATGGATTGCTCGGGAAAAAACAGATTCGCTTGCAACATATTGGGAGGCTAGCAAACGAACCACTTTATACTGGATTTGTCGCATATCCAGAATGGGGAATAACAAAGAGAGCAGGTAGACATAAAGCTATAATTACAAAAGAAATCTATTTAAAGATTCAATAAAAAATAAAACGTCCTGAAAGAAAGCCAAGAGATACAGATAAATTAGAGTTTCCGTTGAGAAGAGTGATTAGCTGCATTTTTTGTGGTAAACCGATGACAGGTAGTTCTAATAGAGGAAAAAATCCTAACAAATATTATCCTCACTATACTTGCTGCAATAAAGACTGTACTGCTAATCCAAAAAATATTACAGCTAGCAAAGTTGAGGAAGACTATATCAAGCTTCTAGAAAGCATTAAAGTCGAACAAGAGCTGCTAAATGTAGTCGAGATAGTTGTGCTAATAGGCTTTGGGAGAAAAAGGTTGCGGCTCTCAATTTAAGTGAGAAAGATAAAGAAGTTGAAATAAAAGAGCTTGATAAACAAATCGGAGATTATATCAACCTAATACCAACTGCAAGGCCAGAAAGCGTGAGAGCGCTATACGAAACAAAAAATGAAGAATTAGACAGAAAGGTCAAAGAGTTGAAAAATGATTCCATAGACAAAAAAAGACCAGATTTCAACGAGGCCTTGAAACTAGCTTTAAATTTTCTTGGAACACCGGCAGAAACTTGGAAAAAACCAAACCGGAACCTGAAAATTATGATTCATAAGATGATTTTTCAAGAAAACCCAAAGTATTCCTTAAAAACAGGTTTTGGAACACCTAAATTGTCGCTCCTATTCTCTGTAAAACAGCATATTTTGGGCAATAATGACCATTTGGTGGAGCTGGGGAGAGTTGCACTCCCGTCCAGAATTCTTCCAGTGTATTGAC
>CAYZYR010000022.1:0-15752 GCA_964482785.1 uncultured Candidatus Saccharibacteria bacterium
CTGGTCGGGGTGAAAGGACTCGAACCTTCGACCTCCTGGTCCCAAACCAGGCGCACTAGCCAACTGTGCTACACCCCGCAATTTGACTTTACCATTTTATCAAAAAAATTTGTTTTTTTCAATCTTTTGAGCTTAACCTGAGCAATTGACACTAGATGTAGTGTGGAATATAATCATAATGAACAAAAATATTAAAAATTTAACTTATATTTAACCTGAAATTTCTGGAAGGAATGTATGGAATGAAAGGTTTTATGAAAGGAACCTTAAATGAACAATTTAATCGTAATATTAACGGCCATGGCGGGCGTAGTCGCCGGTGGAGCTTTTGGATTTTATGGTAGAAGATACATATCTAAAAAGGCTCAGGAAGACCTAAAGGCAAAACAAAAAGATATATTACTGGAAGCAAAAGACGAAGCACTAAAAATAAAAGATAAGGCCAAAAAAGAGGAAGAAGAGAGACAAAAATATCTTAAGGAGTTGGAGAATAATTTAAGGAGAAAAGAAGAAAATCTTGACAGGAGACTGGAATCCATTGAAAACGAACGTAAAAATATTATTGTGCGAGATAAAGAATCCGAAGAGATTAAATCAAAACTTAAGGAATTGGAAGTTCAAGAACGTGAAGTATTAGAAAAAATCGCCAAGATGAACAAAGAGCAGGCGAAGGAATTATTGCTGGAAATGACTCAAAAGGAATTCCAAAGTGATTTGGTGAGACAAATAAAAGCTCAAAAAGAATCGATGCATGAGGAAGCGGAAACATTTGCTAAAGAGATTATCGCGACGGTTATTGGTAGAATTGCTTGTGAACAAACTGCTGAATCAACAGTCTCCCCTACTCAACTGCCGAATGAGGAGATGAAGGGTAGGATTATTGGGAAAGAGGGTAGGAATATTCAGGCTTTTGAAAAAGCGACTGGGGTAGATCTGATTATTGATGACACGCCAGATACGGTAATCCTTTCTTCGTTTGATCCTGTCAGGCGCCATGTAGCAAAAGTGGCTCTTGAAACATTGATTTCGGATGGTAGAATTCATCCGACAAAAATTGAAGAAGCGGTTGAAAAAGCTAAAAATGAAGTTAATAAACAGATCAAAGAAGCTGGAGAACAGGCTGTGTTTGAAGTTGGCGTTGCTGGACTGCATCCAGATCTGGTTAAGCTGCTTGGGCGATTGAAATTTAGGACATCTTATGGGCAAAATATTTTGCGCCATTCGATTGAAGTAGCCCATATTGCCGGAATGCTGGCTTCGGAATTAGGAGCTGATGTAAATATCGCCAAAAAAGGTGCTTTGCTCCACGATATTGGAAAAGCTGTTAACCATGAGGTGCCAGGAAGCCACACTCAAATCGGCGTAGATATTGCTAAGAAATATGGTTTGTCGAGCGATGTGATACATTGTATTGAGGCACATCATGAGGATATTGATGCTAAAACGGTAGAAGCGATTGTGGTCAAATCGGCTGATGCGATTTCCGGAGCTAGACCAGGTGCTCGACGCGAAACATTAGAATCTTATATTAAAAGGTTAAACGAGCTTGAGAACCTGGCCAATACGTTTCCTGGAGTTGATAAATCTTATGCTATCCAGGCCGGGCGCGAGATTAGGATAATGGTTAAGCCGGAAGATATCGATGATCTAAATGCTTTAAGACTTGCTAAAGACATTGCTAAAAAAATAGAGGGAGATTTGCAATATCCAGGAGTTATCAAAGTTAATGTAATTCGTGAGATTAGGGCGACAGAGTATGCGAAATAAGGGACAGTATTAAAGAAAAATCCTTCGACTGATACTTGATTTGTCTTTGCTTCGTAATACAAGGGAAATTTACTATATAAAAATGAATAACGAGCAAAATAACAAGGAGCTAGAAAGAACTATATGAATATATTGTTTATAGGTGATATTATCGGGAGGCCGGGACGCAATGCGGTTGAAGTTGTTTTGCCTGAATTAAAAAAGGAATATGATTTAAATCTTGTTGTGGCTAACGGCGAGAATTTGGCGCATGGGCTAGGGGTGACATATGACACATACAAGCAGATGAAAGATGCTGGAATTGATTATTTTACTTCGGGTAATCATATTTTTAAAAAAGACGAGATTATTCCATATCTGGACGATAAGGATGTGAAAGTTTTGAGGCCACTGAATTATCCACCTGGAGCGCCAGGGAGAGGCTATGATACTTTTTACTGCAGTAAAAAGAAAGTGTTGATTATTAACATAATTGGACGAGCATTTTTTTATGAAAATTTTGATGATCCTTACAGAGCGATCGACGAAGTGCTGAAAAAGGAGAAAGCTGATGTTATCTTGGTAGATCATCATGCAGAAGCGACCAGTAATAAAATGGTAATGGGACAGTATTTGGACGGGAGGATAACCGCTTATGTCGGGACACATACTCATGTCCCTACAGCGGATGCGATGATATTACCGAAAGGAACGGCTTATATTACGGATGTAGGGATGGTGGGGCCGCTATATTCAAGCATCGGAGGGGATCTCAAGACCTTTACACAAGCTGATATCACACAAATGCCAAACACTTACAAGATCGGCAGCGGCGATGTTGTATTTTGCGCGGTGTTGATTAAAATTAATGATAAGACTAATAAGGCAGAGAACATTGAATTGGTTAGGAAAATGGTCAAGGAGGGGTAGTGGACAACCAAGATTTTATTCATCAAGTTTCACTCAAGTCGGGATTAACCGATCAAGAGACAGAGGTGATATTGGCGTCGCTAATTGACATTATAAATATTGAGTTAAAGTCAGGGAAATCGGTAAAAATAGAGGGACTGGGAAAATTTCAGTTAAACGGAAATAGTATTGTTTTTGAAGGAGATCCTGATTTGGGCTAAGGTTATTGAATCCTATTTTTTGAGTTCTTGGCCCATTGTACGATTAGGGCGTGGTAATTTTGGTACAATGCGATATTTTTAGGTAAATTTTGTTCAAAATACTGCTTAATCTCTTCATATTTATCAACATAGGCTTGCTTGTGAAAATCGAGATATTGTTTGGTGTATGCATCAACTACAAAATGGTGCTTGTTTCCGCAATACAGCAATATGGTGTCAGCGGTTTCGCGGCCAATTCCCTTGATATTTAGAAGAATTTTTCTGTGATCAAGATCGGAGCTAAAAAATTCTTCTAGTCCGCCGTAAGAATTTATGGCTGATGAAAAGTTTTTTAAATAGAGGGATTTTTGATTAAAGAAACCGGACGGTTTTATTAATTCTTTTAATCTGTCGGGGTCTTGATGGGAAAGTTTGAAGATTGAGATGAGTTGAGACGTGCGGGCAGATCTAAGATTGTCTATGGATTTTTGGACGTTTAGCCAGTTAGCGTTTTGAGTAAGAATAGCGCCAATAGCGATCTCGTCTGGAGTATGGGGTTTGTCCTGACTAAACCAAGGCCAGGGACCGGGGCTACCGAAGCGGCGCAGAAGTACGAAATATAAATTAAGAATAACAGAGAGAGACCATAGGCAACTATTTAAATCGATCTTATTGTCATTAAATGCGACGCCCTCATTAAAGAGTTTTTGATGTTGGACTTTAGAGCCGCCGAAGGCATAGTTGTCGGCGAGGCCGCCGGCAGCAAAGACGGCGCGGTGGCAAGGAATATTTTGCGGGTCGGAGTTTCGGTGCAATATTTGGCCAACAGCTCGGGCCGAATTAATCCCAGAGAGATTAGAGATTTGGCCGTATGTTAAAACTTTCCCTCTTGGAATTAAGGATACGATATGATAAACGAGCTGAGTGTTATTCATTATTCTTCTGTTAGTCTAAACTTATAAATGGAGATAAATAGGGCAATAATTATCCAGATAAAGATGATTACTAGATATGTAGGATTGGCGAAAGGAGAGGTATTGTTGAGCCCAACGGATCTAATAGTGTTTAAAAGCGGGGAGAGCGGAAGATACTGGACGACGGAATAAATCCATTTTGGAAGTTGGTCTATGGGAAAGAAAACGCCTGATAAAAACATCATCGGAACTGTGACAGCAGTAGCCATACCTTCGGCGGCCTGGGTATTTTTTGAGAAACTGGCCAGAGTAAATCCGATAAGTTGGAATAGAATGGCACCAACTAAGACAAAAAGGTAGAGCATGAAGATATTGCCGGGAATATGGGCGCCAAAGAGCGTTAATCCAACGACTAGAATAAGGCTGACCTGAACGAAATTTACAAGGAGTCTAGATAAGACTTCGGCAATGATAAATTTCCAGGTTTTCATCGGGGTTGTGGTTAATCTTTTTAAGATTTGATCTTCGCGATATTTACTCATGGAGATCGAAACGCCATGGATATTTGAATTCATCAAGGCCATGCCGAGGAGTCCGATTAGAATGAAGTCAAAATAGTTTAGTTTGTTGGGATTAGTTTTTTCTTGCTCGATAGAATAAATCGGCTTAGCGTTTTGTATTTGATAATTAGTTCCAGTTAGGATTTTATCGATTAGTCCGACGACAACTTGGCTGCCGGTAGCGTTGCCGGGATCGTATATTACTTTTATTTTAGTGGGCGCATTCTCCTCTTGTGAACCAAATTTTTGAGGAATTATAACACCAGAATTGATTTTATTTTTTTTGATCAGATCTTTAACAATAGATTTGTCGGTCTCTTTTTGGATTTTAAAGAGGTTGGCATCTTTCATGGATTTTTCAACATTTTTTGCTAAGGCAGAATCCGATTGATTAATGAGAGCGACAGTGCCTGCGGCACTGCTATCTTTGCCGAAAAATAGACCGAATATGGCGGTGAATACAAGTGGAAACATTAAAGACCAAAAGAGTACTTGTTTGTTACGTATTTCCATCTTTAAATTGCTTAGAAATAATTTAAGCATTTTCTTCTCCTATATTTCTACCGGTTAGCTGGATAAATAATTCTTCTAAGGTGGCTCGACCGACAGTCATACTTTCGGGGTCCATTTTTTCAACAAGCGGCAAGACTTTTATTAAATCAGTATGGCTTTTGAGATTGACCTCGAAATTATTAGCTTTACCAATTAAGTTTTTGACTTTAGCGATTTTGGAGATTTGCTCGAAAAGATTTTTATTTATCTTTGAAATCATAAAATTGATTTTGTAGGGATTGGCGGTTTGTTCGATTAATTTATGAGTTTCGCCTATGGTTAAGATTTGACCTTTTTCCATAATAGCGATTCTATCGCATAATATTTCGGCTTCCTCCATATAATGAGTGGTAAGGATAATGGTTTTACCGCGACTTTTAATATTTGAGATGATTTCCCAGAGATTTCGTCTGGCTAGGGGATCTAATCCGGTGGTAGGTTCGTCTAAAAATACAATTTCAGGATCATTGATTAAGCTGGCTATGATTGAGAAACGCTGTTTTTGGCCACCGGATAAACTTTGGATAAATGAATTGGCTTTCTCTTTAAGGCCAACTATTCCCAAAAGTTCATACGGGTCGAGACTTTTACCATAGAAACTGGCGAAAAGTTCGAGGATCTCTTTTAAATTGAGAAAAGGATAATAAGCAGAAGATTGAAGCTGAACGCCGATTTTTTCTTTGATAGAGTCGATATTATTGTGAATACCGTGCCCAAGAATGTTGATCTGGCCTGAGGTCGGACGGCGCAAGCCTTCGATGATTTCTAATGTGGTTGTTTTACCGGCGCCATTTTCACCAAGCAACCCAAATATTTCACCTTGTTTAACATCAAAAGAAATATCTTTGACTGCTTGGAGCGGACCGTAATTTTTCCTGAGATTTCTGATTGTCATTACTTTTTCCATAATACTCCTCAACTGTTAAATACTAGCACTTTTTTGAGTTAAAAACCATACTCAAGCCCATGTGTGTTTTGTCTATATTTACAGTAATCACAATTTGGCGAAGAACTGGGAATAGTCTCCTGATCGAGACAGTGCTTGATTTTTATTAAGGCATTTTCAATCCATGAATCATCACCGTCATACGGTATTAATTGGATATCAAATTCCAATTTGCCATCAAAAGCCTCACGGTCAGACAGGCCATTGCAATAAACAAAATAACCTCTTCTGGAGACTGAAAATCCATTTTGTCTAAATAACCATTGGTAAATTTCCATTTGTCTTTTATAACTTTCTTTATATTCAGAGTCTAAATTGATCTCGTTTTGGGTGCTGGTAGCCTTGTAGTCTACAATTATTAGATTGCCTTTGGCGTCAACCCAGACATCGTCGATAGCGCCAAAAACGATAAAATTGGTGGGAGTGTGAAAGTGCTGTATGCCGGTGAAATTGTGTCGCCATTCGTCGAGTTTAGGATGAGAAAAGGGAACGGCTTCGACATGGTAAGCGCGCATCATTGGATGGGCTTGTTTTTTGGCCCGATGCAGATCGAACTCTTTCTTTAAAAGAGTATCGACGGCCATGTTTAAAGTAAAACCGGGAATATCAGGACGAGGAGCGCCTTTTTTTCGGTCTAAATAGAAACATCGGGGACAGTTTAAATACAAATCTATTTTGCTTCGGCTTAATTTAAAAGGCTCTTGTGATCCAGGAATGTATATGTTTTTTGTTCTTATATAGTAGGACATTTCTTTCCTTCAAAAATTAACTCTCAAACATTATATCTGTTTGAGAGTTAATTTGTAAATGTTTGTAGATCTATTGATTTCCAATAGCGCTGTCGGACAAATCACTGCCGGAAAAGTCGGATTCTTTGGCTGAGTTTATTGATTGATCTAATGAGTTGACTTCTTGGTCAATGTTGTCGGTGATCGGTGAGTCTAATCCGATAGCATCGGGACCAGTGGCAGATTGATCTTCAATCTCGAGGGCTGGCTGTTGATTGGTTGTGTTATTTAATTTATTTGATGATTCGGCCGAAGAGCCGGTGAGCGCTGTTGGTTTTTGAAAGTACGTCTGATAAGTATATAGACATGCTACTCCAGCTACGGCTAGAAATAGTATTACTAAAAGGATGATGAGCAGTAGACTATGTTTTGGTCTGTCATCAACCGAGGTCTCCATTTTTGTTAGGGTCCCTTCGGCTTCTTTGACTTCTTTAATTTTGGTATCTTTATCTTCAGGCATTTTCCCTCCTATTGGTTGTTTACCGGCTGATTATTGGCATCGGTTGCCGTGCTGGTATTTTGGTTTGGAATTGTTGGTTTTTCATGGGTTGTATTTTTTTGATTTTTGAGGGCCAAAATGTCAGGCTTAATTGTGCTTAGATAATAAGTTCGGATGTCGATCCTATCGTTTTGAAGTGTCAGGAGAAGCTGACGGGTTTCATTTAACTTTTGGGTAAATTCGTCTTGAGATTTAGCGCAAGAGTATTGCTGAGTGGCTTTTAAGGCAGATATGTAGGCCAATTTATCGGCTGAGAATTTATCTATTTTTGTCTTTAGTGCGGCTAGATCAGTGGTTAGCTTTGTAGTGTCATAACCAGCTGTTTTCATTTTTTCAGTGAGACGGGAAATTCTATTGTAGAACTTGGTATTAAATGTGTGGTGTCTTTCTGTTAGGGCTTCATATCTAACGACTTTCAATTGGACCCTTGATTCTACTAATTGGCATCTTTGAGAGATAACAGCCTCTCTTTTGGCGGTAGTTTCTCCTTTTTGTGGTTCAATTTGATTTTTGGTTTGCTGTCTGGTTGTTTGCGGAGTGGTAACAGTATTATTGATATTGGCCGACGGGTCAGTGCTTTGATTGACTGTTCCGACCGCCTGCACTGAAGCTATGGGTGTTATTAATAAGACTAACAGCAAGGTTTGGAAGATTTTTTTTTGAATCATATTTCTCCTTTAGACTATTAATAATAAGGTTAAAGAAACTAGGAAAAGCAAAAAGCCTATTAGAATAATTATTTTTCCTCTGGTTTTATAGACTTCGCTTTCTTTATCGTTTATTTCGATTTCCATTCCCTTAAAAACTTTCGAGCGTTTGGACGCTTCCTTTGAGATTTTCGGTTTATTTATGACTAATATTTTTGAACCGGCGAGCAAGGCGATCACAGAGATAAAAAATGACAACAAGCTTAGTTTAAAATAGAGCCGATCGGCAGCGAGATAAAAAATGATTATCATTATAACAACAATGAGGGAGATGATCCAATAGACATTTTTGAGCTTGTTGTAGTTTTCGGTTTTCTGTAGATTGATTTCGCGCTGAAATTCAATAAAATAATTTTTGTCTTTTTTGGCGATTTTGATTAATTGTTCTTCGGATAAATGTTTGATTGCGTGATGCATAGCCCCTCTATGACTATTATATATTACTTTCGGGCAACGGCAAGGATATTGCGGCTTTTGATCTTATTTCCTCTGGAATTGTACGATAATTCTTCGGTGGAAAAACCGCTTTTTGTCAACAAACTGGAGATTTCTCTTTGGGAAAAACAGTGGATATACCGAGTTGCCATATTTTCGCCTTTGGAATTTTTGAAAGGTATATATACATCTTTAAAATCCAGTTTGCTTGAGCCGAGGATTTTTTTGAATGTATTTTTTATGATCTGAAAGATGATTTCTTTTTTATATAATAGATACCAGGAAGTTAGAATTAATTTACCGTCGGGTTTTAAGACGCGATAGATCTCTGAGAGGAATATTTTTTGATATTTGCAACTGGGGATGTGGTGGATGACGGCGAGACAGTAAACTTTATCAAAACTATTGCTTTCATAGGGAAGTTTTAAAAAGTCAATTTTTTGGAATGTGGCTTCGGGGTATTTTTTGCTGGCGATTTTTAAAAGACCCTCGGAAATATCGGCGCCAATGTATTTGACATTTAAATCTCTGACGACTTCCCAAAAGCGACCGTTGCCGCATCCGAGGTCTAAAATGCTGTCATCAGTCTTAGCGTATTTCTTTAAATCTTTGACGTCTTGGGTGATTATAGCCCTGGAGCTTGAAAAATGACCCGAAATTAGGTTATAATCTTCTTTAGTTTTATTTAATAGATAATTAGCAAAGTTTTTATTCATTTTATTACTTATATGGACACGAAATTAGAAATAATTCCATCTGATGAATTGATATTGCGGATGATCGAAGAGAAGGTCGCAACCCGCAAAGAGTTTTTGAAGTTGCATCGTAAAATTGCGGAGGAATTTAAAGTAGCAATGCTAACCTCGGATCAACTAGTTCAATCATACCATAAACTGATTAAATATGGAAAAATTAAACCTGAAAAAAATATTGAAGATTTAATCAGACTTAAAGGGGTGCGATCGATGTCCGGTATTGTAGTGGTTTCGGTTTTGACTAAACCCTATGATTGTCCGGGGAAATGTTTGTATTGTCCAACTGAAAAAGGATTACCGAAAAGTTATATGAAAAATGAGCCGGCGGTGATGCGGGCGATCGCTAATAAATTTGATCCTTATGAACAGACGACTAAGCGCCTGGAGGCGCTTCGGGCAACGGGTCATCCGACTGATAAAATCAATATTCGAGTGATCGGCGGAACGTGGTCTTATTATCCGAGAGTATATCAGACATGGTTTATTAAGCGATGTTTTCAGGCCTGCAATGAGTTTGGGACAAATCAAAAAACAAAGATTAAAAAACAAAATGATCAAAATGATAATGATAAAGAAAAAAGTAGAAATTGTTTAGAGGACGTGCAGAAGAAAAACGAGAGGGCAGGGTGCAGGATTGTGGAGATTTCGATTGAAACAAGGCAGGATTATATTGACAAAGATGAGTTGCGGAGATTGCGCAAGCTCGGGGTTACCAAGGTTGAGCTTGGAGTGCAATCGATTTATGATGATGTATTGGAATTAAATAGACGGGGACATGACGACAAAAAAACTATAGAAGCAACAAAATTGCTTAAAAATGCTGGTTTTAAAGTAGCTTATCAAATAATGCTAAATCTTCCGGGAAGTACTAGATCGAGCGATGAGCGGATGCTTGAGAAATTATTTGATGATGAAAAATACAAGCCAGATTATTTAAAAATATATCCGTTGGCCATTGTGAAAGAGGCGCCTGTATACAAAATGTATGAGGCGGGAGAAGTAAAACCTTATAGTGCGGACGAATTAAAAGAAATCATCAGCAATTTTAAAGAAAAGGCGCCGTGCTATTTGAGAATAGAGCGAGTAATCCGAGATATTCCATCTGAGGATATTGCGGAAGGAGGGGCGAAAATTTCAAATTTGAGACAATTAATCCAGAAAGATATGAAGGACAAGGGAAAGAGATGTAATTGTATTAGATGTAGGGAAGTAGGGGCGAACAAACAAGATGAAATGGTAATGCTGGTGCGGGAAGAT
This sequence comes from uncultured Candidatus Saccharibacteria bacterium, assembly GCA_964482785.1. Classification (GTDB taxonomy): domain Bacteria; phylum Patescibacteriota; class UBA1384; order VFKW01; family VFKW01; genus CAYZYR01. The sequence continues at coordinate 10,269 of CAYZYR010000022.1, forward strand.
TATGCGGCGTCTGGCGGAAGAGAGATTTTTTTGAGCATTGAAAATAAAGATCGGACAAATCTTTATAGTATTTTGAGGCTGAGGATTCCAGGCGTTGGGGAGAAAATATTTCCGGCTATTGCTGGGGCGGCCCTGGTCAGAGAGATACACACATACGGATTGCAAGTTCCTGTTGGCAAAACCGAGATTGGTGCATCGCAGCATAAGGGTTATGGTAAACTACTTTTAGCTGAGGCGGAGAGGATCGTAAATGAATTTAAAATAAAAAAAATGGCGATTATTTCCGGAGTTGGAGTGCGGGAATATTTTAGAAAATTCGGTTATGAATTAGACGACACTTATATGGTCAAGAATATTTTTTGATAATTATATTTATTATATCTTTGGCAGCTTGAGGCTTACTGAGTTTTTTGGCATTTTGTTTGAGTTGGGACAGCAAATCTTCTCTGATTATTATATTTGAAACTATGTTTTTTATTTGAGAAGTGTTTTGAGCTGAAATGGCGGCTAGATTTCTGGTTAGGAAGTTGGCATTTGCTTCTTCTTGGCCGGGAATAGGATTGATGATTATCAAAGGGGTTCCGACGGCAAGCGATTCAGAGACGACCAAACCGCCTGATTTGCCGATTATTAAATCAGAGGCGAACATTAATTCCTCAACATTTTCTACAAATTTATAAACTTTCAGAAATGATTTACAGCGATTGGATTTTTCGCAAGCAATATCATAAATGTCTTCGTTTTTGCCCGCGACCACTAAAATATTGATTTTATTTGACATTCGACAAAGCTGGTCGACAACTTCTTCGATTGGACCGACTCCGGCGCCGCCTGACAGAACAAGTACGGTGAATTGGCCTGAGATGCCGAGTTGCTTTCTAAGTTTTTTCTTGACGAGGCGCCGGCTGAACTTATTTGAAATCGGGATGCCAGTGATATTTATTTTTTCTGGAGATAATCCGTATTCTATCATTTGAGATTTGACATCTTGGTTGGCGACAAAATAGAGGTCGGCTTGATTATCAACCCATAATGGATGGGCTTCATAATCTGTCATTATGATGGCGACCTTGTATTTTCTTTTATACTTTTGACGCCAAAAAGTGAGAATATTGGCTGGTATGAATTGAGTGCAAACCACAATGTCCGGATCATAATTAAAAACCATGTTTTGAAATTTTTGAGTGTTGATGCGGTCAAAAATAACTCTAATGTCTTTGGTTCCACTTTTTAAATTGTCATAGAGCCAGCCGTAAAATCGCGGGATATTATGCACCATATCTATGTATAAGCGGCTGTAAATTTCTTTTGTAACGAAGGTGGAATAGTCTAGGAGATCAACGTTTTTGACTTCAATGCGGCGGTGGCTAGATATTATTTCTTCTTCGATGGCTTGGGCAGCTTTTAGATGGCCGAATCCTGCTTTTGTAGAAACGACTAAAATTTTCATAATTCCTCACTGGTTTTTATTGGCAAGCTGGCCGCATGCCCCATGGATATCATCACCATAACGATATCTTTGAGTTACGTCTAAATGATGGGATTCCAAGATTTTTTTAAATATTTCGATTGCTTTGGAGTCGGAAGGTTTGAATTTTCCAGTTTGGTTATAGGGAATTAGATTGATAACACAAATAAATCCTTTCAACAGAGAGGCTAATTGGCGAGCTTGTGATTCGGAATCATTAACCCCTTTGATCATCATATATTCGAACATAATTTTGCGTTTGGATTGAGATTGGTATTTACGCAGAGCGATAATTAATTTTTCTAAGGGATTTGACTTGTTTATCGGCATTAATTCGGTTCTCAAGCGGTCGTCCGAAGCATGAAGAGATACGGCAAGATTTACATCCCAACCTTCTTGGCTGAATTTAGTGATTCCATCAATTACACCGGAGGTGGAAACAGAAATTTTTCTTAGCCCTATATTAAAAGTATCTGGCTGGTTGATGTATCTGACGGCGTCTACTACATTATTATAATTTTGAAATGGTTCGCCCATTCCCATAAAAACGATATTGGTAATTCTTTGATTGGAGTCTTTTAAAAGTCTGGAAAAAATCAGTATTTGATTGAGGATTTCTGAAACGGTTAGGTTTCTGGAGAAACCCATCTGTCCAGTGGCACAAAAGGCGCATTTAAGAGCGCATCCTACCTGTGAAGAAAGGCAGACAGTATTTCTATCTTTATGTTTCATTAGAACTGATTCGACTTTTTTACCGTCAGACAGGGTTAACAGAGCCTTAATCGACTGATTGTCTTTTGAGGGAAAGAGATGATGCTTGACATCCAGACTAAAGGAAGTTTTTAGCTCTTCTCTGAGATCTTTAGGCAAAGTGGTGATTTTATCCCAATCGTCTGATAAATCTGTAAATAAGGATTGTTTTAACTGCTTAAGGCGAAAACTGGGATAGGGCCTAAACTTTTCTTCAAGAGCGATAATGTCCATTATTTACTTTCGATGGTGATTGAGTCGATTTTGTCGCCAATTTGGATTTGCTTGACTACGTCCATTCCGGAGATAACTTGTCCAAAAAGGCTGTAGTCTTTAGGAAGCTGGGGCTGATCTTCCAGACAAATGAAGAATTGCGAACCGTTTGTGCCAGGTCCGGCATTGGCCATAGCTAGAGAACCTGTCAAATAATCGCCTTGGACATCTTCATCTTCAAATTCATACCCAGGACCGCCGGTACCATTACCGTTCGGGTCGCCGCCTTGGATGACAAAACCAGGTTCAACCCGGTGAAAAGTAAGACCGTCATAAAATTTATTTTGTGATAGATAGATAAAATTACTGACGGTTTTTGGAGCTTTATCGGCATATAATTCCAGTTCGATGGTGCCTTTTGGTGTTTTTAAGACTGCTTTTTTGTTTTTGATTTGATCGTCGGGCAAGATGCCGGGAAATTGGTATTTGCCCTGGTTTTGTTGGTCCATATTTTCTCCTGTTGTGTTACCCTTAATTTGAACAGAATCTTTCGACTCGTCTTTCTTATTATTCTTGTTAGAGCTGGCGGAAAAGGCGAGAAATCCTGCTGATAATAAAATAATAATAGCGACCCAAACGTTTTTCATAAGTCTCCTTTTGTTGTGATTGTAATATATTGTGGAGAATTTGGGAAGAGATTATTGGTAAAGATTGCCATGCTATGATGGGATCGTGATAATAGATGAGAATTTTAGGTTAATAGCTACTTGGGATAACGATGGCCGAGCCATTTTTCGACAGGCCGTCAGATTGTCCACCCAGGGCGCCTATTAGAATGTCGGCGAAGCCATCGTAATTAAAATCTTTTAGTACAGCGATTGAGTAGCCGAAGTCATCCAGACTGCTAAAGCTGCCGATAGGCGGGGTAAAGCGCTTGAGCTCTGCCCAAGTTCCGGTTTTACTAGTATAAATGACTACACTGTCATCATCAGTCGGGTCATTAAAGATAATTTCTTCTTTGCCGTCATTATTTAGATCAGGGAAATTTTTAAGAGATCGTCCATAATATTGGTACCAATTTTGCAGAGAAGTATTGAGAGAGTAGCCTCCAGCGTTTGAATAATATATTCTAATAATGCCGCCTTCGGTGTCAGGGCCGTTGGCGACAATTTCGTCTTTTCCATCGCCGTTTTGATCATTAATTCTAGTTAAGGAAAGGCCAAAATCATCCGAATGACTTTCTCCTACAATTCTTTTGGTTAAGGTTTTATTTTGCCGGAATAAATATAGACGGCACCTGAATTGTTTGGCCCCTCATCGTCGCTAGGGGCGCCGATGGCGAAGTCTTCAAACCCGTCTGAATTTTGATCACCAATAGATATGACTGATTCCCCAAAAGAGCTCTAGTCATGAGTACCATCCAGGCGGTAGGCTAGTTTTTGAGCAAAAATATCGTTTGGATCGCCTGGATTTGAAGGAATATCAATAGGGCCGTTTGGGCCTTGTCCGAGATTTTTGGAAGGATTATTCGATGGAATTGAGAGGATATACTCTTCACCATCATTATAGAAATACTGGTAACATTTTCCATCATTGGTTTTTGGGATCTTAGAAATATGTCCACCTTCGACTAGAGCTTTGCCGATGGGACTGGTTTTGTTGTAATCACTGAGGTCAGAGGGATCGTAAGCTAGACATTCATGACCATGATCGGTGGTATTCTTTTTGCTAATAGGAAATCTTTCACTATTATCAGAAGAGTATCTTTGAAGGGCGTTTGATATTGATCTAAGATCAGCCCGGCGCTGGACATCTTGGGCGCGAGCCCTGATCGATCTTAGTCCAATTGAAATTAATACAGATAGCATGCCGATAATACTAATAACTATAAGCAGTTCAACTAAAGTAAAAGCTTTGGACTTTTTTGAGATCATTTTCCCCTCCCTTTAAAAAAAGCATAGCACTTTCTAAGAGCGAGGTAAATTAATGACTTTGGACTGTTTTTTTCGACGGCCATGGAACAAGGTAAATACTGAAACACGAAGACCTTTCGGCAAGAAGAAGAATAGGTATCTCAACAATGCCCAAATATTCCATTTGCCATCCATAGCTCTGGTTTGGCCATTTTTTAAGGCATCATAAAGTTCTTGGGCAGATGAGCCTTCAAAAACAGTATAGGCTTTGCCGATGGCTTGTAAAATATGGGCGTCCGATGAGCCGGTCTCGGCTTTTAATATTAGGGAATCGTTTATAAATCTGGCTGAGCGGTTAATAGTTTTAAGGGTAGGAGTGGCATTAATAACTTCAATACCGTCAATGTTTTCTTTTTCTTTTATAAGAGTAACGAAACCGATCCCATCCATTAAATGCGATTTTCGACCGCTTCTCAAGCGGGTATGATAAAAGGGATGGGCGGCGATAGCGATACCGCCTTGTTTGTGAATTTTTTCGATAGTATTTCTAGCGACTAGGCCTGGTTCAATTCGCTCTTTTATAAAAAGAGCTAAGATATGTCCGTCTTTGGTCGAAACTTCTTCACCAACTACAACTTCAAAGCGATATTTCTTTTGTTTGGCAATTTTTTGAGCCTTTAAGGCACCGTTAATAGCGTCATGATCGGTGATAGCGATAACATTGAGGTTGGTTTTATTTTGTACGTATTCTAAAATTTTCTCGACTGAAGGGCGGGCATCTGAATAGTTTGAATGAATATGAAGATCAGCTTTTCCAAGCTGGGATATTTTTTCTGATAATTTCATGACGATTAAAAAAGTTTGCTTATGTATAATAACATAGAAAATAAAAAAGAGAAGCTTGGTTATTATCCTTTTATATTATTATATACTATATTTTTATGTTTATCAGATTGCCTGACTCATATCTTTTAAGGCCTTTGTAGAAAACTAATTTGGCAAGGAAAAATATAAAAGCCGAGAATAAAATAGTATATACTAAAAATATCAGATTGAAATTTTGAATGAATGAAACAGGAAGAAGACAAAAATATCCAACTGGTAAAAGACTAAAAATTAGGCTTAATATCAAAAACGTGC
>CAYZYR010000023.1:0-14845 GCA_964482785.1 uncultured Candidatus Saccharibacteria bacterium
CTGAGCGGAATTATATCCAGTTTAAGACATCTGTTGTTAGATGGGTCGGATGGCGTAAGACAGGCGAAAGTGAAGTATGGTCGAAAGTGCCTTCGCTTGGTCCGGGGACTATCGGGGGAGATGTTTATGCTAAAGATAATTTGAATATTGGTAATTTGCAAGTCGATGATGGGAGCGTGGTGGCGGGCGGAACCATCTCAGGGAGCGGTTTTGGGGCGGCAGCTAAAAGAATTCCATCTTATACTATTAATAATTGGTCTTCGATTAGTCAGACATTGGCTAATACGAGAAGCAAGCTGTGGAATGAAAAGGCTCAGGTGGTGTCGAATGTTATCAATGGGACGTGGTATTTAAATACTAAATCAAATAGTCCTCTTTCTAATGAAGGGCAGCGTTTTTCTGAAGGAGGGGTTTGGAGAGCAAGTGGTTCCCCTACTAATAAGGTAAAAGTAGATAATAATGATTTTAAGTATGCGGGAAGAGGAACGATTTTGGTTGAGGGCGACCTGGAAATAGCTGGTGATGTCAGAGCGTTGGATGGTCTTGTGGATAAAGATGATGGATTGGCCTTTGTCGTGACAGGTAATGTTGTTATAAAAGATGGAGTGAGAAATATTGACGCTGTTATATATTCGGAAGGGAATATATCTTTTGACAATAGGTCAGCAGCACCTATAGATGTGGTTGGCTTTCTGGCGGCAAAAGGTAATATTTATTTACCCAAAGGTGATCACAAGGGGTCAACTATAAGATATGACTCTACACTTTCTAGTAAAAAATTGCCCGGGCTTTCTCAGGTGCGGTCATTGTGGATCGAAAGATCGGAGAAGGTTCCGAACTAGGCGTAAGATAGATCCTTTGTTTGATGCCCGTCTTGCGTTGATCGTCGCGCAGGAAGAGTTTTGTTATTTGGATGATTGTGGATGAGATCCTTCGGCTGACACCTCAGGATGATAATGAGAAGGTTGACATCCGTCTCGCATTACCTCCCTTGTCACGTAAGAAGAATTATTTTGTGTAAATGACGAGCAGGATGACAGTGAGATGGTTTAGGGTGACAGAGGAGTGGCTTAGTGTGATGAGAGTGAACTTATAACTATTTTATTGTCCAGAGTGATTATTAGGTTTTGGTTGTCTTTGGTAATGTTTTTTATGGGACTTTCTGAAAGAATTTGTTTTTTGTAGTTGCCGGATAGGTCTGTAATTATGATTTTATTTTGGTTAACTATAAATATTTCTTCGCCTGATACGAGTATTTTATTTGAGTTTTTGGGAAGTAATAGGTTGCTTGGGAATTTTTTGTAGGCGATTTTTATGGGGCCGGACTTGGATAATTTATAAATTTCGTTTTGGTAGAGACCATAGATAAAGTTGCCGACTGAAATTGATTGCCATGGGTTGACGGTTGGTTTGGTTATGTAAGGGGCGGGGGAATATTTGGCGTTTTTAAAAGTGTATTTCCAGACTTGGCTGGTGTCGGGGTCGGCCTGGTAGAGATTTTTGTTTAGGTTGTCTAATTGGTCTGTATTTTTCCAATTAGCAGTGGTTTCTTGTAAGATTAATTTGTTGTCAGCGGTATTTAAAAGGTAAAGTTTTAGATCTTCTGTTAATAAGAAAATATTTTTCTGGTCATCTGGGCCGGCGGCTGCGAGAATATTGGAGGATAGTTTTGGAGAGGCGGTTATTTCTTTGAGTTCGGGGTTGGAGATGGGACTAGTGAAAATTTTATTTTTTGAGATAGCATAAATTTTTTGGTTGGAAACTATTGTTTTAAGGATATTTTTATTTGTTTTTATTGAAGAGAGGGGAGTGATGGCCTCTGTTTTGGTTAGCGAGTTATATTTTTGGGTGGCAGTGGCCTTGATCTCTTTTTCTTCGTTTGAAATATTGTTTTTATCTAAATCTGTAATGATGTTATTCAAAATATTGATGGCTTCTTGGGAATTGGCACTTTCTGCCAATCTGACTTGAGACTTGAGATCTTTTAATTGGGATTGATTTGAATTGGTGGCAGAAGATTGGGTGGCGGGTTTAGGTTTAAATCGTATGAAAATGCTAATACCTAAAATAATGATGAGAATTATTATGATAAGAGGGTATTTAGATATACTTGGGAATTTAAATCTTGGGAAGGTTCTGTAGTGATTGATTTTGATCGGCTTGTATTGTTCGACTGGTTCGACAGGGAGGTTTTGGCCGGTTGTTTGATTGTATAATTTGGTAGCGGAATTTTTGGTTTTTTGAGAGAGATAGCGGCTTTTGGCACTGATTTTTTGAGCTAATTGTTTAGAACGCGGTAAGGCGCTAGTTTTAAACCAGTGTTTGAGGTCTTTGGATTTGTTTAAAAGATGTTTGTTTATTTCTTTGGTTTGGGGGTTTATGTGTTGGATGTAGTTTCGTTTGAATTTTTGGAGGAATGATTCGGTTAATTCGTCAATATAAATGGTTTCTGGGATGTTGGTAAGCGGCTCATTGGCAATATCGTCTTTAGTGGTGATTTCGATCAAGAGACAGTTTGTTTTAAAGTTATTGGCTAAAGATAGTTGGCGAGCGATTTCAACTGACGAGTCTTCCAGGGTGTTTATCTCCAGTATTTGCTTGATGTCTTTTTGAGATAGATCTTTGAATATGTCTTTGCTGGCCAGAATGACAATGTCACCTTTTTCGAGATCTCCGCTGGTAATATTACAAAAAGTGCATAAAGGGTGAATCTCGTCATTTATTAAGGAAGGATCGATAATGGGGGCAATTTTACCTTCTCTGATTATTGATGTTTTGACTTGTCCGACTGTGGAGAGATGTATTTCATTTTTGTATACTAAGCAGATAGCGCCGTGAATATTGCCAATCCATTCTGTTTGGCCTTCTTGAGTATATTGGGCAAGGAGTTCGTTGGTTTTTTTGAGGGCAGTTTCAAATTTTTCGATGGCGGAGTCGCTCTTGGCTCTGAAGTATTCTCGGGCGGTAGTGTTGGCTATGCTGTGAGATATTTGGGCGCTTGATAGAAGGTTGTTCTCAATTTCTATAAGAGTATATAGACATCCAGAATAACCTTCTTTCTCTTCAGATGAAGGATGTATCTGACAGTTAATAACTCTATCTTTTGGTTGTTTGCGTGTGATTAATCTCTGTGATTTTAGCGCATAGACCATTTAGAGAATCCTCCTTTTATTGTATTATACCATACTGGTGTCGGAGAGAGAGGATTCGAACCTCCGATCTCAGGACCCCCAGCCCTGCGCATTAGACCAACTATGCTACTCCCCGTTTTATATAGGCTCTACTTGCTCAGCTACAAATTGGCCCTCTTATGTATCCCAATATTGTTGGGCTGGGGTGGGATCCCTGTCTAAAACACCAAGGTGATTTAGAACCTCTATGAGGAATATTTTCTCATAGAGCCAGCGGCCGGAATCCCATATAATGTGGTGTTGACCCAAAATGTAGATAAGCTCAGTAGAGCCATGATTATTATATTATTTGAGAGGACTTTAATCAAGTTTAGGTTACTAAATTGACTAATGCAGAGACTAAACCGGAAATTAAGCCGGGTGCAAGAAAGATCAAGGCGATGACTAAGATCATTATTATCTGGGAATTTTGCTCGATTTGATAATAAGTTTTGTCGCTGACTAATGTTCTTAATATTTGCGAGCCGTCTAATGGGGGGAGGGGAATGAGGTTGAAAATCGCGAGGAAGAAATTAAGTGAAACGGCTGTTAGGAATATGTCGTAAAAAATGCTTTCGTAAGGGATAAGTCTAATAAAAAAAGCGAAGGCTAGGGCGAGAAGAATATTACTAAAAGGTCCTGATAATGAGGCGATTAAGAGGTCTCTTCTGGGATTTTTGAAATGTCGGTCGTTAATCGGGACTGGTTTGCCCCAGCCGAAGGCGAAGATCGGTAGGCCAAAACTTCGTAATATTAGTAAAATGACAAGCAATGTAGTGCCGATAGGATCCCAGTGATTGGCGGGATTTAGACTTATTCTATTTTCTAATTTGGCGGTGTGGTCGCCTAGTTTATAAGCGACCCAAGCATGGGCGGCTTCGTGAACGGAAAAGCTGAAGAGGATGAGGGCGATTATTATGATGGTGAAGTTTAAAATCATTGATTTGTTTCCTGTTTTCTGTTATAATTATTTTGTTAGTTTTAAAATCTAACTTTAATGAATATAGCAAAAATATATATTTCTATCAATGGAGGATATAAATGAATTGTCAGTTTTGTGGAAAAGAACCAGTTAAGGCTGGGATCGGAAGACATTTGCACTCAGGTAAATGGCGTCATCGCGGGCCTGAAACAAAAAAAGAAGTCAAGCCAAATTTGCAAAAATGGAATGGCTTTATTGTTTGTACTCGCTGCATGCGAACTATGAATAAAGAAGCGAGAGCGGCAAAATAATTTTTAGTCTCTCAATAACAAAAACTCCCGGAATTCCGGGAGTTTTTGTTATGTTTTTATTCTTCAGTAGATTCTGCAGCTTCTTCAGTGTTTTCTTCAGGAGCTGGGGTTTCGGCGGCAGCGTCTCTCTTTTCGTAGAGCTTCTGTTTTTCTGCTTTGAAACAGTCTGCACATAAAACATTCTCAGGATCTCTTGGGCGGAATGGGACTTCGCCCATTTTGCCACATTGTTTACACTTAATAGTGTAAGTTTCGTCTGATCTGCCGCGTCCACTTCTGTCGTTTGACTTGCGGTTTTTTCGGCAGTCAGGGCAACGTGATGGTTGATTTGTTAGACCTTTGTCGGAGAAAAATTTTTGTTCGCCGGCGGTCCAAATAAATTCTTTACCACATTCCTTACATGTTAAGGTTTTATCTTGAAATTCCATATTACCTCAAAACTTATACGCCAAGGGTTCGACCATGTCCCTGGTAGGCAATTCTCTGCCTATGAGGGGATGGGATAAGTCTCGCTAGTAAGGAAGTGGTTTGCCTTAGATAGATTGAGACTGGACCATCAATACCACTAACATTGTATAGTACAATTTGATATAAGTCAATTTATAAAGGGTAAAATCTACCTTGGTAATTACAGGATTGATTCAGAAATTTGGTGAATATGATATAATTTTATATATGAAATTTGATTTGATGCTGAACAAACAAATGGAAAACGGCAGATTAGGCCAAAGCTATATGGTAACCGGCGACGGTTTTGACGGGGTCCGCGATTTTATGGCAAATAAATTTTTATGTTCTTCGGAAAGTTTGATTGTATTAGATAGGGAATCGGTAGGTATAGAAGATATCAGGATATTCAAAAAAGATATATCGTCGCGAACTTTTGGTGGTAAAATGAGGATTGCGATGATCAAAAATGCTGATAATATGACGGCCGAAGCGCAGAATGCCTTTTTAAAGATATTGGAAGAGCCTGAGTCGGGGATTATCTTTTTTCTTTTTGCCCGCGATGATGATAAGGTTCTGGATACGGTTAAGTCTAGATGCCAAAAATTGACTATTTCGAGAGAATTTGATAAAAAAGCAGATGTAATCCCGAAAGACTTGTTGGATGGGCGAATGTCGTATTTGGATCGGTTTAATTTGGCCAGCAAATTGGCTGAAGATAGCGCTGTAGATGTATTGATGGATCAGTGGCAGGTTGAATTGAATGAATTGGCTAGAAATGATAGGAAAAATAGAAGATATATAAAATTGCTTAAATCTTTAAAAGAAGCAATGGATTTATATACTAGTACTAATGCCAATAAGAAATTAATATTTGAAAATTTATTGTTAGATTTTTGAGGAGAGTTATGGGCTTGTGGGAAATCGCAATTTTGGCGGCTTTAGGGATTATTATTTTTATTTTTATTAGAAGGTTGCCTCAGACTAGAGAAGGGGCGGTGGTGACTACTGCTTCTAATATTTCACATTTTTCACAAAGGAAGGCACCAAAGGCAAAAACAGCACTTAATATTATGTTGAAGATTAAAAACCGCTTTAATGGCGGGTTTAATTTTACGAGTTTTTTTGAGAGGTTCCTGAAGAGATTTTCTAGAAAGGCGGAGAAAAAAGAAGAGCTAGTTAAGGCAGAGTTGAAGAGTAAATTGAAGAAAAAAGAGGATAGGGAATTTTGGATTGATGAGGAAGAGAAGGTTAAATCGGATGTGATCGCCAAAACATATTTTGACGAGGCTGAGGCGGCTTTTAAAAAGCAGGATTATAGGAGAGCGGAAACACTGTATTTGGAAGCGGCGCGAGAAAATCCGAAAAATGTAAAAATTTTTAATAGGCTGGGAGCGATTTATTTGGAACAGCGGGAGTTTAATGATGCGATTGAGGCCTTTAAAACGGCTGTAAAGTATGATGATAAGGTTTGTAGCCGGTATTATAATCTGGCGTTAGCTTATATCGGCCAAAAGAATTATAAGGAGGCGGTTCGGGCTTTGAAAAAGGCGATTGAGCTTTCTCCTGAAAATAAAAAATATCAACAAGTACTTGAACAAATAGAGAAAAAATGATAATATGTTTTGTGGGTTTGTGATATTTAAAAAACCTTTTTTAATTTCTAACGCCAACGTAGCTCAGTGGTAGAGCAGCTGTTTTGTAAACAGCATGTCGTGGGTTCGAATCCCTCCGTTGGCTCCATGCCGAGGTGGCGGAGCGGTCAATCGCACCTGACTGTAAATCAGGCGACTTATGTCTACGGGAGTTCGAATCTCTCCCTCGGCACCGCATTGATATTAGGTATTAAGAATGTTGCCGACATAGCTCAGTGGTAGAGCGCATTCTTGGTAAGAATGAGGTCACGAGTTCAATCCTCGTTGTCGGCTCAGAATGGTATAAAGTGTAAAATATAATAGTGTAAAGGGCTTGGCGGCCAAGGTTTAATATCAGGAAGGTAATAATGGCAAAGAAAGAAAAAAGACAACTTATAACACTTGCTTGCACAAAATGTCAGTCAAGAAATTATCACACAGAGAAGAGTGTGATTAATACGACTGAGAGATTAGAAATTAGTAAGTATTGTAAAAAATGCAGACAGAGTGTATCTCACAAAGAAGCCAAATAAGGTTTCTTTTTGGGAGTTTGGTTAAGTGGTATAACGACGGTCTCCAAAACCGTAGTCGGGGGTTCGATTCCCTCAACTCCTGCCAATGAAAAATAGTTGCAAACTAAATATGCAACTATTTTATAGGAAACCACTTAGCAATCATATTTTTAGCTTCTTCAGGATTATTTCTTAGTGCAATTAGCATATTATATACTCTAGCCCCATCAAGAGAATTAGTCAAATTTTTGATATCTTCTGCTGAATATCCTTCGACCTTAACTGGATTTTCTTTTGTATATTCACCAGTATTAATCCAGTTAATAAATTCTTGGGCAATATCATTGTTCAATCTAAAATTTTCTACACATATTTCTAATGCGCGCTCGGGCAATTTATCCTTTAAATAGTTCTGTATTATATCCATAATTATACCTCCAGCGACATAGCAACATATAAATTTTAATATTCAACAAACCAATAACTGTGTACAAAGGGAGTCTGGGGGCGGGGAGGCTAGGATTTGCGAGGCCATCTTTTTGTCTTTAATGATCTAGTCTCTGCCAGTACTCTTAGAAAGATGAAGTTCTTTAAAAAATTTAAGTCTAAATGTTGACTTTTGGGAAGCGGGACTTCTGTTTTTATTTGGGATGTAGATTTTAGTTTGTTGGTAGAAGTATGTTTGTTTGACAAGGAGGTTTATTGTTATATATAATTATAATAAGTGATACTTATTAGGAGGGGATATGTTAAATGCAGATGGTCAATCTGCTGCCGTCAAAGACAGTGGCGAAGAAGTAAAAGCTCGAGCCCAAAATAAGCCTGAGGAAGTACAAGCTCTTAAAGTGCCTAAGAGCGGTTCTTTGGGCGTTTTGGTTGCGATCGCGACTATAATTGCTTTGGTGGGTTCCGGTGTTTTGTTTCTCTATAAAACAAAACAAAATGACCTGGCAAATAAGCAAGAACAGCAATTCAAGTCTTTACAAGAAGAGATTGATAGGGGTGAGCTCGGAGCATTGTCTCTTGATTTAGAAGAAGTTAACGCAGGAAATGCCAGTCTTAAAAGCGCTTTAAGCGGCAGGATGCAGTGGTCTAAGTTCTGGAGAAAGATTAGTGAATTGACTCCAAAGGCAGTTTATTATAATTCAATGTCAATTGATCAAGCGGGTACAGTATCGATAAGCGGAGCCGGCTCTAATTTAACGAGTGTTGCAAAATTAATGGTGAGCCTGCAATCTTCGCCGTTATTTGAGGATGTAAAACTCGGAGGTACTTCGGCTAAAATCGAAAATGAAAAGGCTGTTACTGCGTTTAGCGTTACTCTAAAAGTTAATTCTACTGAATTAGGCAAAGATCAGGAGGAGAAATGAATAATAAATTTGTACCTCTAGGTATTTTAGTCATAGCTCTATTGGCTCTCTTGGTTGTTTTCCCGATGATGGGTGAGATTAGGGATGCGACGGCTAAGGTTCAAGGTTATAAAAATGGTGTTAAAGAATTAGAAGCAAAAAAAGATAAGTTAAGAAGTTTTAAGGCAAAATTGACTGGACGAGAGGAAGAGATAGAAGCACTTAAGTTGGCAATGCCAGCATCTCAGCAGATCCCTGAAGTTTTGGTTATGATGGAGTCAATCGCTAATAATGTCGGGCTTCAGGTGTCTGGCGTTAATATTCAGCCTTCCGAATCAGGGGGTGAGGTTGGTGTAACTTTGTCTGCTGAAGGTACGTATGACAACTTATTCAAATTTACTCAAGTATTGGAGGGCAATCTTAGGCCGATTAGCATAAAATCTATGAGTATTGGAGCTTCTGGCAATAATAATCAATTAATCTCTGCCTCTGTTAATTTAGGAATTTTATATCAAGGTACAGTTAATCAACAGGTGGCAAATTAGGAGGATAGTATGGACAAAAAACTAGAGGTTATATTTGGCTTCGGTGTTATCGTGATAGTGATAATAGGGTTTATTGTCGCTGTTATTAAGTCTGTGCCGACGGATGAAGAGAGAGCAAAATATGCTCAAAATGTTGTTCAGCCTAAAGATTTGGATGAAGATATATTATCTGAGATAAGAAATTTGACTAAAAATGGAGATATCCCGGTAAAAAAACCTTCGGCTGAAGAATTAAATCATGAGAATCCTTTTTTACCGACTCCTACTAACTAATATGTAAAGATTCCTAGGATAAAATAAATGTTTGTAAAAAATGGTCCTAATGTTACGGCACAGTCAACAAACGGTGTACAAAACCGTTTTATTGACACTGTTGTGAACATGGGATTTGTTGATCGAGCGAAATTGAACGGGTGGGAATCGAAAAGTGAGGGTGAAATTGCGAAATTCTTAGCTAATGGTTTATGTAAGCCTGATCAAATCGTCCAGGCTTTCAGTCAATATTATGGACTGCCAAACGTTAAGATCGCAAATAAGCCGATAGACAAAAATTTGTTAAATCTTATCAGTAGGGAAGATGCGGTGCATTTCCAGATGATCCCTGTTGGTTTGACGGGGAATAGTCTGCAAATTGTTTTAGGCGATCCGACAATTTTGCAGTCAGAACCGCCGTCTTGCTTAAATGACTTGACGCAAAAGGGCTATGCTATAGTTTTAAATATTACATCTTCTGATGATATTAAGTGGGTGCTGGATCAGTATTCTAATGATGATAAGGATATAAAGAATACTCAGGACCAGCCAAAGCCAGCTCAGAATCAGTCTAAAAAAAGTCCGTTTGTTGATCTTGCTGCTATTGATATTCCCAACGCTGTGCTGATGAAGTTTCCAAAAGAAGTAGCTGAAAAATATAAGATGATTGTTTTTGATGCGGATCCGCCGATAAACATCTCGACGGCAACAAAAAAGATCAAAGTAGCTCTTTTGAATCCTGATGATCAGCAATCGATAAATATTTTAGAATTTATAAAGAAAAAAAATAATCTCGAGATTGAAAAATATAAGTGCGACGAAAAAGGACTTAACAAGTCTTTGGGCGATTATAGTTTACCTACTAGTACTTCTAATAATACTAGTTCGGTTGCAACTCAGTCTGCAGATAAAATAAATGAAAGCGAGCCTTCAATTCAATCTAAAACCGAGGCCAAAGAAGAGACTCAAAAGTCAACTCAAGATGCTGAAGAGATCAAAAAGGATATCGATGAAAGGAAAGAAGAGGTTAAAGAGGTCAAAGATGCACAGTTAAAAAATTCAGATCTTTCGACGGAACATAAAGTTGAGCAGATGAATCAAGTGGCAAAAACGGTTTTAAAGAGCGAGGAACAGAGAATTAAAGAAGGGGTGGCTGTTCCGTATAATGATGCGAAACCTGAAGAATTGACAGATAAATCTCAGCCGAAGATACCAGAGGAGATCCCAGAAGTTAAGCTGGATGAGATTGAGACGAAAGCAGGTTTGGTGTCAGGTGATATTGAAAATGAGAATTTGGAAGAGAATAATCTAGACAAATTTTTATCGAGACCGGTCAATACGGTTGAAGATATTGAATCGGCGATCAAATCGGGAATGATCCCGGAGATTGTGGCGGCGATGGTAAGTCTGGCGATTGGCTTGCATGCGAGTGATGTTCATATAGAAGCAACTCCGACAAATGTTAGGCTTAGGTATAGGGTTGACGGAATGCTTAAAGATATTATTCGAATGCCGATTTCTCTGCACGCGCCTTTGGTTTCCAGGATTAAAATATTGTCTAAATTGAAGATTGATGAACAAAGGGTTCCGCAGGACGGCCGTTTTGATGTTATTATTCGTGAAAAAGAAGTTGATCTACGTGTTTCAACTTTGCCTACGGTGCATGGTGAAAAAGTGGTTATGCGTATTTTGGATAAAAGCCAGGGGATTTTGTCATTGGAAGATATGGGTATGACTGGGCATGGATTTGATGTGGTTATCAATGCGATTAAAAAACCTTATGGTGTTATCTTGGCGACAGGTCCTACTGGATCGGGTAAATCAACGACGTTGTATGCGATTTTGCAGAGAATTTCGGCTCCTCATGTTAATGTGATTACTTTGGAAGATCCGGTTGAATATGAAATTGGGGGAATTAATCAGGTGCAGGTGAAACCGCAAATCGGTTTTACGTTTGCTGAGGGTTTGCGTTCTGTTTTGCGTCAAGATCCGAATATTGTGATGGTGGGGGAAATTCGTGATCTTGAGACTGCTTCGATGACGACGCATGCGGCATTGACGGGCCATTTGGTGCTGTCGACTTTGCATACAAATGACGCGGCTGGCGCTTTGCCTCGTTTGATTAATATGGGTGTTGAACCGTTTCTTATTACTTCGGCAATGAATTGTATTATTGCTCAACGTTTGGTGAGAAGGGTTTGTCCTAAATGTAAAGAGAAAGTGGACTTGCCATCGGCGCTTAAAGATGAAATTTTGGAAGAACTTTCTAAGATTACAGATACTAAAATTTCGAGTATTAAAAAGGAAGATTTGCAGTTCTACCATGGCAGAGGGTGCCTTGAATGTACAAATGGATATAAGAGTCGTATTGGTATTTATGAGGTGCTTGAGATTTCCGATAAGATTGAAGAGATGGCGGTGGCGAAGGAACCGGCGAGTGCTATTCAAACACAAGCGATGAAAGAAGGTATGATCACAATGAAGCAGGATGGTATTTTGAAGGCTTTGAAGGGCATTACGACGATGGATGAAGTTTTGAGGGTAACGAGCAGCGATTAGACGCTATTTGATTTTTGTTAATAATACTTTAAAATATAAGTAAGGTTTTTCTCTAAGGAGGGGAAATGGCTGAATCGATTGTGGCAGAAATGAAATTGCTTCTAGATCTAGCTATTGAAAAAAAGGCTAGTGACTTGCATTTGACGGTCGGAATACCGCCGATGCTTAGAATAGATGGCAAACTTACGCCGGTGGTAGACAAAGGAGTTTTGACTTCGGAAGTTTGCGAGAAATTGATTTTAAGTATAATGTTGCCTGAGCAGATCGAAAGACTGAGGCAGAGAAAAGAGCTTGATTTTTCTTTTGGCTACCAGCAGATGCGTTTCAGGACTAATGTTTATTATCAAAAAGGTTATTTGGCGGCATCTTTGCGCTTGATAACACTGAAAATAAAGACTATCGAAGAGCTAGGCTTACCGCCGATACTTGAGAAATTTACATTGCCAAGCCAGGGTTTTGTAATTATCACTGGTCCGACGGGTCATGGTAAATCAACGACTTTGGCGGCTTTGATCGAGCATATAAATCAAAATCGTTCGGAACATATTATCACGATTGAGGATCCGATTGAGTATGTTTTTGAACATAAGAAAAGTATTTTAACACAAAGAGAAGTGAGCAGCGATAGCAATTCATTTGCCAGAGCGCTGCGTAGCGCTTTACGCCAGGACCCGGATATTGTTTTAGTTGGAGAAATGCGTGATTTGGAAACGATCGATGCGGCTTTGACTTTGGCTGAAACGGGACATTTGGTGTTTACGACTTTGCATACGAATTCGGCTTCTCAGACAGCCGATCGTATTATTGATGTATTTCCGCCGCACCAGCAACAGCAGATTCGAATGCAGTTGGCCAATGTATTGCTGGGTGTGATCTCGCAGAGATTGTTGCCGAGGATTTCTGGGGGAAGAGTTTTGGCTTGCGAGATAATGATGGCGAATCCAGCTGTAAGAAATACTATTCGCGAAGGTAAAACTCACCAGTTACCGAATGTTATTCAGACTAGTGCTTCTGAAGGGATGATTAGCCTGGATAAGGTATTGGCTGAGTTGGTGAGTAAAGGTGAGATTACTATAGATGATGCTTTGGCCTGGTCTTTGGATCCAAAAGCATTTAAGATGATGGTGTATTAGGAGGGGATGTGGCTAAAGGATTGATACAGACTTTGTTTCCTTTTTTTGATAATGTGGGCGTGCGCGATAGGGCATTTATTGCTAGGCAGATGGCTACTATGCTTGAGTCGGGTATTCCTTTGGCTCAGTCGATTTCGATCTTAGGAGTGCAGGCCGCAAATGATAAGATTAAGGAAGCGATGGCGGCTATTGTTCATGATATTGAACATGGTCTAACTTTCTCAGGGGCAGTGGCTAAACATCCTAAGTTATTTAATAGAGTTTTTGTTTCGGCAGTGAGGGCAGGGGAGGCGTCTGGTAAACTGGACGATGTATTGGCGGAGTTGGCAACTCAATTGGAGAAAGATACGGAAGCTACAGCTAAGGTTAAAGGCGCTTTAATATATCCGGTTTTTATTTTTGTGGCCATGCTTGCAACAGTGGTAGTGATGATGGTCAAGATTGTGCCGCAACTAGAAAGTGTTTTTATGGAAAATAACGCGAATTTGCCTTTTGTGACGGAAGTGGTAATTACGCTTAGTCGTTCTATGATTAAGTATTGGTTTATATATTTCATTGTTATCGGATTTCTTATTTTTGGTATTAGATTTCATATGAAAACGGAAGCAGGAAAAGCACAGTGGAATGCTATTAAGATACGGATGCCTGTAGCAGGTTCTATAAACCAAGGGAATTATATGGCTAGGTTTTCGAGAACGCTTTCGATGCTTGTTTCTTCTGGTGTGCCGATCATTGAGGCTTTGAGAATAGTGGCTGACTCTATCGATAATGATATTTACAGGGAGAGTTTGCTAAAAGTGGCCTATGAGGTTTCGAGAGGCGTGCCCATTTCAGTGCCGCTACAGAGAGATAAAAATTTTCCGATTATTGTGTCGCAAATGGCTTTGGTGGGTGAACAAACTGGTAAAATGGATGAAGTTTTTGGAAAATTGGCTCATTATTATGAAGGGCAGACAGACGAGAAGATTAAGGGAATGTCATCTTTGTTGGAGCCTGTAGTATTAATTATAATTGGTATTGGAGCGGCCTTTGTGGTTTTTGCGATAGTTATGCCGCTTTACAGTCTGACAAGTGTGATGTAACTTAGAAGTAGGACAGTATAATATTTGAGTTTTATGTTTTATATAGAGATGTTTTTATATAAGGTGTCGACATGTTTGATGATGAAAAGAGGATGAAAAAATTGATAATTGAATCTGTCGGTCAAGCGCTTGAGGATATTGTATTGCCAAGGTTTGAGCAGATTGATGTAAGGTTTGACAAGATAGAAGACAGGTTGAGTCATCTTGAATATAATGTGCGATTGATTTATGAGAAAATAAACGATATTGAAGAAAGGTTGAGCAGGTTGGAAGAAAATTATAGAGCGGATAGCGAAGTTTTGTATAATGATTTAGAAAAACATAAAAAAGCGATTTTTAATATTGAGAAGAGGTTGAAAGTTTTGGAAGCGCGTCATTAATAAATAATCAGATGAAGAGGACTTATGACTATTGATGATTTGGCGACATTGATGCAAGGGGAATTTCACAATATCAACGATAGGTTTGATGGTGTTGATGGAAGGCTTGATCGGATTGAATTTGATGTTTCTGTGTTGAAGGGTGATGTTTCTGCGTTGAAGGGTGATGTAGATAGTCTGAAAGTGTCTATGAAAAGTATGGAATTTAGGATGGATAGGTTTGAAAATAGAATGGATAGTTTAAATGAGAAGGTGGACAGGATTGATAAAAGAACTTCTGAGAATGAAGATGTTATTGTGAAAGATATTTTAAATTTGAAAAAGAGGATAAAAATCGTGGAGGCGAGAAGGTAAGCGGTTGGAGATAGAGAGATTTGGCGATCTTTTCTCTCTGGCTACTTTAATCGGGCTATACCTCAAGGCGAGGGTGGTCGATAGCCGAAAATGTTATTTTTTTCAATTTATAGCCAGAATATGTATAAAAATAAAATAGGTTCGCACAATAAAAATTGTGAGAATCATTAAGGAGGATAGATGAGAAAAAGAGGT
>CAYZYR010000024.1:0-13775 GCA_964482785.1 uncultured Candidatus Saccharibacteria bacterium
AAAGAGGTTTTACTCTTATCGAACTTTTGGTCGTAATTGCGATCATCGGTATCTTAGCCGCCACTGTCTTGATTGGTATGCGTTCTGCTAGAGCAAAGGCACGAGACACACAGAGGAAGAATAATGTCCGTTCAGTTATGAATGCACTTGAATCTAATTATAACGACATTAACGCATATCCTGAGATTACTACTACATCCTCTTGCCACAATACAAAGTTGGCCACTATTGCCGATATAAGTACTGTTTTGACCACTCAGAGCATAACTATTTCTCAGAATGATGACCAAAATGCTAGATATGCTAATGGGACAACTATAGTTCCGGAAACAGCTATAGTTTCTGGTACTGGAAAAATATTGACTACTAATAACTGCACTGTAGCTGGAGACTCTTCTGATGCAAGGATTGGTCAAGATATGGAAGCAGGCGGAAAAGCTTTTACTGTTGGATCCGCTCAATAGTCGATTGGTAGGAAACTCAAAAAGAGGCCCATGGGCCTCTTTTTTATATTTATTATTATTGTGATTATTGCTGGGATTTTAGTTGAAAAGATTTACCACCTGCTTCCATATCACTAGCAATAAATGCATTATCTGTTGATGCCATTGTCACATCAGCAGAGGTGCATTCAGGGAGCTTACCATCTGTACCTAATAAATCAGTTTTACCATAAGCAACAGCCTCATCATCGCTAGTCATAGTTGGGCTACCCATCATGCTATAAATAGTAGATGTGGTTGAGCCCATCGCGGTTGTTAAAGTCTTTAACGTATTCTTACCTTTTGCAACACAACTATCAGTAGAATCAGGATATGCATCATAATCACCAAAATATGATTCAGTAGCATTCATAGCTGAGCGTACATTATTCTTTCTCTGTACATCTCGTGCCTTTGCTCTAGCAGAACGCATACCGATCAAGACAGTGGCGGCCAAGATACCGATGATCGCAATTACGACCAAAAGTTCGATAAGAGTAAAACCTCTTTTTCTCATCTATCCTCCTTAATGATTCTCACAATTTTTATTGTGCGAAGTATTTGGGGGTGCGATTGAGTGGATTGGGGGGGATCTTTCTTCCGGATCGAGTCCGGGGCAGGCTTGGTTTCCTTTTGGGAACCAAACTGGGATGACGGTGGAGAACAAGGGGGTAACGGGGAAAAGATCCTTCGCCTGACGGCTCAGGATGACAAGGTGGAGAGTTTAGGATGGCAAAACAGAAGAGGACGGCCTTGCGGTCTAGATCCTTCGCTTCGTTGATTTGTTTCACTCGTCGCGTAAGAGGATATTATGTAAATGACGAGCAGAATGATAAGGAAGAATGGCAGGGTGATAAGGAAGGTTAAAGTGATGTAAGATGAAAGTAGAGGAGGATTGTTTGACAGATGGTTCGACTCTCGATATTATAGTCTTAGATATAGGAGGAGATTTGGGTGCTATTATTGCTTTAATATTTGGGTTAATCGTGGGGTCTTTTTTGAATGTTGTAATCCTGAGGTTGGATGAGATAGAAACGATTGTTAGCACGAGGTCTCATTGTCCAAAATGTAAGAAAAATTTGGCGTGGTACGATCTTATTCCTCTGATTAGTTTTTTGTTACTTCGGGGTAAATGTAGATATTGTAGTAAAAAGATTTCTTGGCAATATCCTTTGGTTGAACTTATGACAGCTGGGTTGTTTGCGGTGGCGTATCTTAAGGTTTTCAGTATGAATGTTGTGCTTGAATGGCAAGTGGTGATATTTTTGCTCTATTTGTTGTTATTTTCTTTTTTTGTTTTGGTTGTGGTGTATGATTTGCTGCATTATCTTATTCCTGATTGGTTTGTTTGGCCAACGATCGGATTGGCTTTTGTATTGCAAGTGATCAACCTCTATGTTTTGAAAACAGTGACTCCCACGGAAGTTCTACTAGGGGTAGTAATAGGTGCTGGTGTGCCTTTTATACTCTCGGTGCCATCTAAGGGAAAATGGATGGGGTACGGTGATATTTTTGTAGGTTTAATGCTGGGTCTTTTGCTGGGATACCCGTTGGTGATCGTAGGATTGTTCGCGGCGTTTTTTATCGGGGCGATCGTTGGAGTAGGGCTGATGTTAGGGAATAAAAAGAAATTTAATTCGGCAGTGCCTTTTGCGCCATTTTTAATCCTCGGGACGATGATTGCTTATTTTTGGGGAAGCGAGATGATTAATTGGTATCTCTCTTTATTTGCGTTTAATTTTGGTGCATAATAATATTAGAGGAATTCTACAAGGGAGGGGATATAAAAAGGCTTGTGAAAAAATATGCGGTGAAATGGCAAGCTTTTAGTTTGGTCGAGTTGCTGGTGACTATTGGTATTATTGGTATGTTGACGGTTCTTATGATTCCAGCGATGAGATCTTTTGATAAAAGAAATAAATTAAATGTTTCGGCTGATCAAATTAAGTCGGCTTTAACAGAGGTGCGGAACTATGCAACGTCGCCTCGCATTGAGGATGTGAATAAACCAAGAGTGTATGCTTTGAGGTTTAAAAATCTTACAGAACGTACATATGAAATTGGTTATTGGGATATTGATACTTTGCTTGTTGATGGGACGCCTGATTCTTGTTCTGCTTTGTCAACTGAGTGTTATGATAAACACTGGTTTTTGATTTCAAAAAGGTCTTTGCCGACAGGGGTGAAGGTAAACGGTACTGCAAACAATGATGTTTGTCCAAATTTGATAATAAGTGATCAGTATGGTCCTAAGAAGAGTACTGACCTAAGTATTGGATTTAAGGTGCCTAATGGAAGGCCGATTTTTGATCTGTTTTATGATGAGAATAATAGGAATAATCCGTCTGCGGACCAGACTTGCAGTTCTTCTGATGTTGGGTGGACAAGCGCTGCTAAGGATACTGTCCCGGCTAATTCATCGTTTATAAAGATCTGTGATAATAGTAGTCCGGCACAATGCAAAACTGTTTATGTGAACAGTTATACCAGTCAGTTTATTATTAAGTAAGTGCGTATTTATTAAGTAAGCGGGGCGAGATATGAAAAATATTAAAAGACAAGGGTTTGGACTGCTGGAAGTGGTGATTTCGAGCGTTATTTTGGTGACTATTGTGGGGGCAGTGGTGGCTCTGGGGGCGGCCAGCGTCCGCGGCGGTTTGACAGCATCAGATAAGACAATGGCGTATAATTTGGTTCAAGAAGGCCTTGAAAAAGTGCGAGCTTTAAGGGATAAATCTGAAACTGATGGGGTTAATAATTCTTGGGATGCTTATCTAACGTTAACACCCACGGGTACTCATTTTGCTAAAATTTCTGAAACTTCTGATCTTCAACTGGTGTCTTTGCCGAATGTGACAGATGATGAATATAAAAAACCTTTAGATTCGAATGGTGAAGATATGGAAGATGGCGAAAAGGTAAGCGTTGGGACTCCGACGGTGGATTATTATAGATTTATTAAGATCGAGGATTGGTATGATAGTACAACAAGACCAGCAGGAAAAAAGGTGACTTGCTATGTGGTTTGGTATAGCGAGTCCGGAATTAAAGAAATAAAAGGTTCAACTTATTTAACTGATTGGAAACAGATTAATTAGGAGGGATGGTGGGAAAGCGGTCAGGATATACTTTAATCGAAATATTAGTTGCGTCTTTGATATTTGTAAGCGTGATCGGTATTGGCGTGGCTACGTATAGCGCTACGAGCGGATCGCAGTCTAAGTCGGCGCTGATCCGCGAGACAAATCAGGCGGCTCGTTTTGCTATGGATAATATTGTGAGAGAGATCAGGGAGGCGGATGGGTATATGATTTATACAGGTACCACTCCTGCTGAAGGTTCTGACTCCAGCGTCGCAGGTCCTACTCAAGATTATGGTGGTACTAAAGCTCTCAAAGTTTACGGATATGCGCTTGAAGACAATAATGGCAAGTTAAATCTAAATGCTGCTCCTGCTCCTAGCAAATTGGCGATATTTAAGAGGGGGGAAGGACTGTGCAGCGGTGTTACCGAAAAGAAGGTTTATTCTGTTGTAGACGGTAAATTGGTCGTTTCGAGATCGTATTTTTATAATTTTTTGTATAATCGTTCTGGTGATGCTTATGATGGTAAAGAGTTGAGTAAATTTGTTAGTAGTGGGTCACCATATCCGATTAGCTCGTTTCAATCGGATATGTCTACGTCTGACTGGACTTATGTGGATAAGGTTTTGACAGATTCAACCTATGAGGCATGCAGAAAGAGTAATAGTAATGAACGAGTAATGCCCGATACGGTTGAATTGGTTTCTAAGGGATCTAGCTCCGGTTATTGGTTTGAGATATCGGGGACCAATAATTATATTAGTACGGATTTAACAACTTATCCGTCTGTTCCGGCAAAAATTGATCTTAGGCTTAAAGTGCAGCCGATAAATATGGGTTCAAAAGCAGAAGAAACTAGAATAGTGGATCTAAAAACGACAGTGACGCCAAGGTTTAAGCCATAATAAGGAGTAGGGATGAGAAAAAAAAGAGGTAGTGCGATTTTAATAGTAATGTTGCTGGTAACGGTTTTAGCTACTGTTGCGTTGAGCGTGGGGTATTTGACTTTAGCAGAAGTGACTATTGAAACTAACTCGGAGGATGGAGTAATGGCTTATTATGCGGCCGAAGCAGGGATAGAGGACGGCCTGGAAATGTTTAGAAATAATAGGAATGTCGAGTTGGGTTTTTATGCTGATTCAAGTTCGACAAATGTGGGGTGTACTGGTTCTATTTCTTCAAGCAAGCTTGATTGCGCGAAGAGAGTTGACCTCACCGATAATTCCAACTCTGCTCCATTGGTGGATATGGCAGGTCTTCCGGTAAATCCAACATCGCAATATTATGATCTGAGGATTTGGTATAAAGAGGATGGGGCGAGTAGTTATGGAACTGCCGATATGGTGTATGATGCTAATGATAAAACGGTACCATTTCTTGGGAAAGACGAGTCTTTGTTTTTGGAGGGTTTTGAGGGGAATTATACAATTCATTTAAAGTTTGTTCCTGAGAATACAGATGGTTGTGATATGGCTAAACCTGCTGCTTTAGATAATCCTTGTTTTGTGCAGATTAAGGGTGGGAATATTGATCCGCTCTTTGTAACTCACACAGAAGGATTGAGTGGTGTTACAATAGATGTTCAAGCTGGTAAAACTTTGCAGATCAAGTCGTGGGGGAAAAATATTCAATATCAAATTAAAGCCATTGGCGCTGACGGCCAGCCTGTAAAGATCGACTCGGGTTTTACATATATTGAGTCTATAGGATATTATGGCAGCGTGAAAAGGAAACTCCAGGCTAAAGTGAACAGAAAAACTGGTAAGCTGCTCGAGATATTTGATTTTACTTTGTTTAGCGGAAATGGAAGTATACAAACTAATTGATGAGGTTTTATGAAGATAGTTTTAAATACAGATGGCGGAGCACGGGGAAATCCAGGGCCGGCCGGGATTGGATTTGTGATAAAGGGTGAGGACGAAAAGCTTATTTATAGTCACGGTCAATATATTGGTGAAACGACGAATAACCAGGCTGAATACCAAGCCCTATTGGCTGGTTTAGAATGGATTGTTGAAAATATAGAGGGTGAAAAAGAAATTGTATGTTATTTGGATAGTGAATTGGTTGTAAGGCAGTTAAACGGGGAATATAAAATGAAAAATGAGGGATTAAAACCATTGTTTGAAAAGATCAAAAAGTTGATATTTGTCGAAGAATTGCAGACGGTTTTTAATCATGTGCCTCGTGAGAAAAACAAAGAGGCAGATATGCTTGTTAATAAAGCGATAGATAATTATTCATAAAGAGAGAGGGTTTTATGAAGAAAATTTATATTTTCAAAAATAAAGGTTTTACGCTAGTTGAGTTGATGATAGTAGTTTCGATAATTGGTGTTTTGGCGGGGATAGTTTTGAATGGGATGAGGGAGATTAGAAATAGGGCCCATGATATTCAAGTTAGAAGCGATGTTAATTCGATCCATCGCGCTCTTTACAATTATGCTTCGGAACATAGTGAAAAGTATCCTAAAAGTAATGTAGATGGACAGACAGTTGAGCAATTATTATATTATCCTGATAATTTTGATAAGTCCAGCTATACGGCAAAACAGCTTGTGGGAGGGGGCTATATTAGCGCTATCCCGATGAATAAAAAGAAAGGCGGACCTTATTATTACTGGAGCGATGGAAATATGTATACTTTAGAAGGAGGACTTTTAGCTGGAGGGAAAAAAGTATATCAAGCTTATCGGGAAGAAGATGGAAAAGATTATAATTTTCGAGTTTCAGATAAAAGTTTAGATCGACCGCCTTATTGGCTGTCTAAACTTTTAACAATAATTAATGTTAATCGTGATACAGGGGCTGTCACGTTTCGTTGGAGTGCAGCACACGATATGAACCCTCCGGTTAACTATTATTTAGAGTATAGGTTAACCAAACTGCCAAAAGGACCAGAGAACTCTTGGACAAGAATTGAAGAAAAAATAATTAATACTACAGAATACACAATTTCTGAGGGAATACTAGACATGCAGAAAACATATGATTTTCGGGTTGTTGCTGTTGATACTTATGATAATGAAGATGAAGATGAAAATGAAAGGCCGTCATTGCTTAATGTTGATTTTACCGATGAGACTCCACCTGAGATTCTGGTTGTTCAATCTATTACTAATGGGTTTTATGTATATTCGAATATAGATTTTAGTCCGATGGAATACTGGACTAATTCTGAATATGCAGCTAAACGGGGACAAGACACGTGTCTATATGACAAACAAAATACTGAAAATGGAACTAGTCCAATGGGAAATAATAAAGTTAAAATTTGCTTGAGTAATAATCAAAAAACCGAGGGCATAGCGGCAAATATTATCGAATATATAGTCGATGGAGATAATTGGGAGAATAAAAAAGAACTTTTTATAGAGAGTGATAATTATGCACCCATCGCTCTTAGAGGATTTGTTTCTTTGCCGGCGGGTAAATATCACTTGCGGGCGAAGCGGCTTGATAAGGCTGGCAATATCAAGTATTGGAGCGATGCTTCTAATCCTATCGTACGAACAATCGAGGTAGGCGGGGTGGGTGAAGATCAAGATTATATCGCTCCCACATTCGGTCTCAATCCAATAACAACAGTTTCACATAAAGATGGAAAATTGACTGTTATTTGGAAGGCTGCAAGTGATAATATAGGAGTTGTTAGGTATAGTTATAAAGTTAACAATTCAAATTCATCCTATGGTATAGAACAGCTTTTTGAAGGCGAAACTACTAATACAGCTATTATTCTAGATGGTTATCTGGATGGTGCATCTAGTGTAAATAGTGTTCTTGTCAAGATAACGGCTTATGACGCGGCAGGTAATAGTGCGACTTATAATAGTAAATATTATTATATCTCTTGAATAGCCATTAAATTTCAGGTATAATTTCAATTAGAAATTGTTATTTTTTGAGGTGTTTGATGAATAATCAAGGCAGAGAAACGTATCCTCAGATTGAGGAAAGAATTTTAAAGACTTGGCAGGAAAATAAAATTTTTGAGAGAAGTTTAGAGATAAGAAAAGAGGCACCAAAGTATACTTTCTATGACGGGCCTCCTTTTGCGACAGGTTTGCCTCATTACGGACATATTTTGAGCTCAGTAGCTAAAGATTTGATCCCTCGATATAAAACAATGCGAGGTTTTTATGTGAGGAGAAGATGGGGCTGGGATTGCCATGGTTTGCCGATTGAGACTTTGGTGGAAAAGAAGTTGAATATTTCGGGCAAAAAACAGATCGAAGAGATAGGGATTGGTAAATTTAATGAGACGGCCCGAGGGATGGTCTTGGATTATATAAGCCATTGGAAACAGATGGTGGATAGGATTGGGCGCTGGATTGAATTTGATAATTCGTACAAAACGATGGACACGACTTTTATGGAGAGTGTCTGGTGGGCATTAAAGACGATTTGGGATAAAGGTAAAATTTATGAAGGCAAAAAGGTCCTTCTTTATTGTACGCGCTGTGAAACGCCTGTTTCCAAGGCAGAAACTGAGATGGATGGGGGGTATCAGATGGTTTCGGGCGATTCTATCACGGTGAAGTTTAAGCTGGTTGATCCGAACTCAAAAGGATTGCCTGAGGGGACAAGCATCTTGGCTTGGACGACGACGCCATGGACATTGCCTGGTAACGTGGCGCTGGCTATTGGGAGAGATATTGAATATATTCTAGTGAAGAGGGAGAGTGAGTATCTTGTACTGGGAAAACCGCTTTTGGAGAGATATGCCGATCAAGAATTTAAAGTTGTTAGAGAGGTTAAATTTTCTGATCTGATTGGTTTGAAATACGAGCCTTTGTTTGAGGTAAAAGCTTTTGCTAAAGATGAGAATTCTTATGGCGTGGTTGAAGGTGATTTTGTAACGACAGAGGATGGGACTGGTGTTGTTCATATCGCGCCGATGTATGGTGAGGATGATTACAAGGTTGGCCAGAAAGAGAAATTGGCAAATATTCAATTATTGCTCGGTAATGGAAATTACAACGACGAGGCGCCGGAATTTCTTCGGGGCAAGCACTATGATGAGGCTCAACATGAGATTATTGATAGTTTGGCCGGCAGGGGATTATTGGTGAAGCAAGAAGTCCATGAGCATTCTTATCCGTTTTGCTGGAGATGCGGCAGCCCGTTAATTTATAATGCTTTGTCGGCATGGTTTATTGATATTCAAAGTATTAAAGATCGATTGATTGAATTGAATGAAAAAATTAATTGGTACCCGGAGTTTATCAAAGAGGGGAGATTTCTTTATATTTTGCAAAATGCGCCTGATTGGAATATTTCGCGAAATCGTTATTGGGCGACTGCTTTGCCTTTTTGGAAATGTGAGAAGTGCGGGAAGTCTGTTTGTGCGGGATCAATTGACGAGCTGAGGGAAAAATCGAAGAATTTTAAAGAGGTGTACGGCGACAAAAAAACGGAAGAAATTGATCTGCATAGACCTTATATTGATGAAATAATTATCGAGTGTCCTGATTGTAGGGCGGAGGCGCGTCGCATTCCGGAAGTGATCGACTGCTGGGTCGAGAGTTCGTCTATGCCATTTGCGGAACTGCATTATCCGTTTGAAAACGAGCAGCTGTTTGAGGATCGATTGCCGGCGCAATTTATCGCTGAATATATTGGTCAGACAAGAGCGTGGTTTTATTATCTGCATGTATTGGCGGCGACGCTTTTTGACGATATTTCTTTTGAGAATGTGGTGGTGACAGGAAATATTTTGGCGGAAGATGGTTCAAAAATGTCGAAATCAAAAGGTAATTTTCCGGATCCGAACCTCATGATTGATAAATATGGGGCTGATTGTTTGAGATATTACTTGATGTCGTCGGTGGTAATGCAGGCGGATAATTTGTTTTTTAGCGAGCGAGATTTGCGTGATATTTACAATAAAGTGGTCAATATTTCGTATAATGTGAATAATTATTATGAAATGTATGCGGTAAATTCTAGCGATACTGGGTTTGGACTTGATAATTTATTGGATAGATGGATTATTTCAAAGCTGAATCGTTTCGTGGCGAATACGACGAAATATTTGGAAAGTTATAATACGGCGGCATATTGCCGCGAGATTCG
This sequence comes from uncultured Candidatus Saccharibacteria bacterium, assembly GCA_964482785.1. Taxonomy (GTDB): domain Bacteria; phylum Patescibacteriota; class UBA1384; order VFKW01; family VFKW01; genus CAYZYR01. The sequence continues at coordinate 9,643 of CAYZYR010000024.1, forward strand.
AGATTTTATCGATGAGTTGTCGACGTGGTGGTTGAGGCGTTCAAGAGATAGGTTTAAAGATGAAGGCGAAGATGGTAAATGCGCGAGAGCGGTTTTGAGATACGCGCTTAGGAATTATGCGCTGGCAATTGCTCCGGTAATGCCTTATCTGGCGGAAAATGTATGGCAGGGTGTGAAATCTGAGGAAGATCCTTCGAGTGTTCATTTGGCTGATTGGCCGGCATTTGATGAAAAATTGATAGACGACGAGCTTGAGAAACAGATGAATGCTATTCGGTCTATTGTTGAAATTGGTCATTCTTTGAGAGCGGAGAACGGGATTAAGGTGCGGCAGCCGCTGGCAAAAATAGCGGCGGCTGGTCTGAAAATTCAGGATGAATTGAAAAATATTTTATTGAGTGAACTTAATGTGAAAGAATTTGTTGAAAAGTTGGAAGGGGATGGTTTGGTTGAGAATGAGATTAAAGGCTTGAGAGTGATTTTAGATACTAAGTTGACAGATGAATTGCGGGAAGAGGGGCTGTTTAGAGAGATTGTGCGACATATTCAGGATTTGAGAAAGAATGCGGGGTGTGTGGCTGGAGATATGGCTAAAATACAGGCTGAAAGTGAAGAGATCGCGATTATTGAATTGATTAGAGGTAAATCAGCGGAAATATTGAAAGAAACGAAGACAAAGGTTGTTTGGGATGGGAAGAGTTTTGACCTAGAAAAAGAGATTGGAATTAATGGTAATACGGTAATATTAAAGATAAAAAAAGGCAGTGAGGACTAAATGAGGGAGTGGAGGGTCTTTGAAATTTAGACGTTTCGAGACACTTGATTGGTTTTTGTATCTGATCCCAATTCTTCTTGTGGCTGTGGGAGTGGCGACAATTTATACGATTACTTATATTAGCAAAGGGTCTAGCTTGGCTTTAAATCAGTTGATTTACGCTATTATAGGGATTGGGTTGATGGTTGGCTTGAGTTTTTTTGATTATCGCCTATGGAAAAGTATTGTTTGGATTTTTTATGCTATAGGGATAATCATGCTTCTGATTTTAGTTGTTCCGCCTCTTAATAAATTGCCTTTTGTGGTCATGACAATGGGGGCGACCAGATGGATTGATTTGGGTTTTACACAATTGCAGCCTTCGGAATTTTTTAAACCGATCTTAATATTGACTCTGGCAGCGTATTGTTCGAAATATCGAAAAGATATGAATTGGAAAAAAGTGTTGATAGCGATTTTGATTACTTTAATTCCTGTTCTTTTAACTTTAAAACAGCCTGATCTGGGAACGTCTTTGGTGCTGTTGGTGATTTTGGGAGCGGCTTTGGTTACGGTGAGATTGGAGAGAATATATTATTTTATAATTGGCGGAGCGGTCTTATTTATTGTGCCTTTGTTATGGTTCTTTTTGAAAGATTATCAAAAGCAGAGAATTGTGGTGTTTTTGGATCCGCAGAGCGATCCGAGTGGAGCTGGTTACAATGTTTTGCAATCGATCATTGCGGTGGGAAGCGGAGGGATGACTGGGCGGGGTTTGGGACAGGGTTCGCAAAGTCAGCTTAATTTTTTACCGGTGGCGCATACTGATTTTATTTTTGCAGGATTTGCGGAAGCGACTGGTTTTGTGGGAGCAGTTGTGTTGATATCAATGTTTTTGTTCTTACTTTTTAGGATTTTGAATGTGGCGAAGATTTCAAAGGACGATTTTGGAATGTTTGTGGCGACCGGAGCGGGTACGATGATAATATTCCAGATGTTTGTGAATATTGGGATGAATATTTCTTTGATGCCGGTGACGGGGATACCTCTGCCTTTTGTTTCTTCTGGAGGAACGTCGCTTATTATCAGTTTTATGATGATGGGGATTTTGCAGAGTATATTTTTAAGGCATAAGAAAATCAGTTTTTAGAGGGTAAGGAGTTCTGAACTTGTCGAGCATAAAAGAAAGACCAAAGTCAAATTATATAACCGGATTTCTGGCGATGACTTGAGTTGACGGGGGGCGGTTTGTGTGATAAGATGTACTCAAGATAAAAAAAGAGAGTGCTTGACAAGCAATTGTCAAGATTTTGTATGTTTGCTAAATAATTTCCCTCGGGCTGGAGGGGCGTATTTCTTCATCAGGAAGGATGAAAGGAGTTATTAAATGGCCGTAGTCAAAGTTGCTGGAAAACAGTATTTAGTTAAAGAAGGCGATCAGATAAAAGTAAATCATCTTGATTTGAATGTGGGTGAAAAGATCACAGTGAAAGACGAATTGTCTGATAAAAACCTTGATCTTGAGGTTATAGATCAAACAAGAAGCAAGAAAATTTTAGTTATTAAATTTAGAAATAAGACCAGATATTTGAGAAAAAAAGGTCATCGCGACGAGTTGACTGTGCTTAAAGTTAAAAAAGCGGAAATAAAAGAAAAGAAAAGCGAATCTAAAGCGAGCAAAAAATCTGAAAAATAAGGTCGTATAAATGAAACGTATTATTTCATATTTTCAGGAAGCATATGGCGAGCTAAAGAAAGTGGTTTGGCCAAAACGTCAGGATGTGGTAAACCATACTATAATCGTGATGGCGTCGATAATCGTTGTGATGGCTATTCTTGCTTTAATCGACTTTGGTTTGACTAAAGGCTTGCAATTATTGATTGAAAACTGGAAATAATAGGGGAGGCACCCAATGACTAAAAACAAGAAACAAAAAGATGAAAATGTGAATGAAAATCCTGTTGACGAGGTCGTAGAGGTTGAGAGACAGGAAAAGGCTGTGGAGGCTGATATGGTTAAAGCTGAGGAAGAGATAGATGAAGCAGTGAAAGATATTAAAGTTGAAGGAGATAGTCTGGCTAATATTGATAAAGATAAAGAAGATGCCGACGCTGCAAAATCTGTTAAACAGACTGGGGAGCGCGGTTGGTATGTTATTCACTCTTATGCTGGCTACGAGGATCAGGTCGCTGAGAATTTGAGACAAAGAATTGAATCTCTTCATATGAAAGATAAGATTTTTAATGTTTTGGTGCCAAAAGAAAAGCAGATTGAAATCAAGAATGGTAAGAAGAGAACAGTTGAAAAGAAGATTTTTCCTGGGTATGTGATGGTGGAGATGATTGTGACTGATGACTCTTGGTATGTGGTGCGTAATACGCCGAATGTAACTGGTTTTATCGGGATGGGTATTCGTCCTACGCCGATGCTTCCAGATGAAGTTGAGAGAATTTTGAAAAGAATGGGCAAACAGGAAGAGAAGTATAAAATTGAGCTTATGGTTGATGACTTGGTTAAGATTGTTGATGGTCCGCTAAAAGGATTTGAAGGTAAAGTTGCTGAAGTTGATGAAGATAAAGGTAAGATTAAGGTTTCGGTTAATATGTTTGGCCGTGAAACACCAGTCAATCTTGATTCTCTTCAGGTTAAAAAAGTTTAATTTTAGTTATAAATAGGGTTAAAGCCCGCGTGCGCTGAAAGGAAACAAATGGCAAAAAAAGTAAAGACAATAATTAAAGTTCAAGCTCCGGCTGGTAAGGCGACTCCAGCTCCTCCAATTGGTCCAGCTCTTGGTCAACATGGTTTGAATATTATGGAATTTGTTAACGCGTTTAATGAAAAAACCAGGCCAATGGGTGATACTGTTGTTCCGGTTGAAATTACTGTTTATGAAGATAGAACTTTTGATTTTGTTTGCAAGACTCCACCGGCTGCTGTTTTGCTTCGCAAAGAAGCTGGCTTAGCTAAAGGTTCTTCGAATGCTAAGAAAGATAAAGTTGGTAAATTAACTCGGGAACAGGTGAGAAAGATTGCAGAACAGAAATTGGCGGACTTGAATGCTTATGATGTTGATCAAGCTGAGAAGGTTATCCGTGGTACAGCCAGATCAATGGGTATTGAAGTCACTGAATAGTTAGAAGTTATTAAACAAAAAGGCCCTTATTTGAGGGTCTTTTTGTTTAATAAGGCCTTTTTTAGTGATAAGGAGACTGCTTTTGAGGTGTTTTGATATTGGTTTTTGATGTTTTCGGGCTCAAAAATTGATATTTTTTACAAATTAATTTAATACTTTTAACCTGTTATTTGTGCATTTGGTTGCTTAGATTAGCGTCCTAAAAAAAGGTTGCTTTTTAGATCAAGATAGTTTAGACCATTAAT
>CAYZYR010000025.1:0-13257 GCA_964482785.1 uncultured Candidatus Saccharibacteria bacterium
GCAAAATTATTGAGCATATTTTAGGAAACTAGGGGCACGTTTTTGATATTAAGCCCAAAAATCTTTTCTCGATAAATTATCAAAAAATTCCCCCTATTATGACCATTATTTCGACTCCTCGATTTCCCTCCAAAAATTATTAGTTGGTAAGCTAAACATCGATCAGTTTATCTCAAAATACGGCAACCGGTCTTTTGACGATTTTGGAATTTCCACCCCCCGCTTTTCTGAGATAAAAGACGACCTTAGCCGACTTATCCGTCCAGCTACTTATCTAACTGCTCATCATCGTCCCAAGATTAAACTCATAAAAAACCGCTGGTCTCATAGATAAGCTTGAAATGGTTATCTGCACTAAAAATAATCTGCGTTTCTTTATCTTAAATCGCTTCTTTCGCCTCAGACAGATAGTCAAACAACTCGACCACAATTTATCTTACCACGGCCATATCTATTATCTTTCCCTCGACGAACTTCTCCAATCTCGCTTCGCCCCAAAATCAGAGCTTCTAGAAAGAAAAAAACAACTCGAACAGCAAAAAATCGTTCCCCTTTCTCCCTTTATTACTCCTCAAACTCATCTTACTCTGGATGACCACGAGGAAAATATCTTAGCCGAATCCGTTTCCTCTGGACAAGCCATCGGATATCTTCACTCTATCACATCTCCCCTCGAAGACGCTCCTTTTGGCAGTATTCTAATCCTGCCCAATGCCAATCCAGACTTTACCCATTTATACGCCAAAGCTAGAGGCATCATTTTTCTAAGCGGTGGCATCTTATCGCATGGAGCCATTATCGCCCGTGAGATGAATATACCGGCCGTCGTCTGCAACAAGTTGCATGAAATATTAAAACTGAAAGGATCGATTCTATTAGACGCCAATCATAAATTGATCAAAAAAATACAGGTTTGATGACATTACCTTTTTCTGTTATTATCGATCTTAGTTGAAAATTTTGAGGTGTCTTTTGACTAAAGAATTCAAAACCAAAGAAATAAAGGGTGCTAAAACCATCGCTCAAAAATTAATTTCCGCTCGCAAGAAAATGGGAAAAAGCCTCTTAGATGCCGAGCAAGATACCAATATTAGATTAAAATATCTCGAAGCTTTTGAAAATAATATTTTTGAAGATTTCCCCTCCGAAGTCTATGCCCTCGGTTTTCTCCGCCGTTACTCTGCTTACCTTGGACTCGACCCCAAAGCGATTATTAGCCAATATAAAATAGAATGGAACGCCGCCCAAACTCTACTCCCCGAAGAGAAAAAAACCGGCTTCGGCCCCAAAAGCTCGATGCCTCGTTTTAATTTTACTATTACTCCCAAAACCATCGCCGCTCTCGCTGTTGCCATCGTTGTTCTTAGCTTATTAGGATATATTTGGTGGGCCGTTAAGAAATTTTCCGCTCCTCCCAGCCTCATGCTCACCAAACCAAAAGCCGAAGATGTTATTACCGACGACAAAATTCTTATTGAAGGCAAGACCGATCCCGGCACATATATTTATATAAATAACGAACCTATTGATGTAAATCCCAATGGAAAATTTTCCCAAGAAATTAACTTAGGTGAAGGCGTTAGTACTTTACAGATTGTCGCTAAAAACAGACTTGACCGTGAAAATGTACATGTTATAAAGATAGTAGACGAACAAGAACCGAATAACGCTTCCCCTGCAATCAACGGGAAGTAGAAAGGAAAATATGGACAAGGAAACTGTCAAAGAAAAAGAGACAGCCTCTAATACAGACCAAAAGAAGCAAGCCATCGAGATGGCTATTGGCCAAATCGAAAAACAATTCGGCAAAGGCTCCATTATGAAGCTCGGCTCTAGTAACATCATGAATATCGAGACCATATCCAGCGGTTCACTTGGATTGGATATTGCTCTCGGTGCCGGCGGTTTTCCCAAAGGACGCATTATTGAAATATACGGCCCCGAATCGTCCGGTAAAACTACCCTTGCCCTCGAAACTGTTGCCTCCGCCCAAAAAACAGGAGGACTAGCCGCCTTCATCGACGCCGAACATGCTTTTGATCCTGAGTACGCCAAAAAACTCGGTGTCAATCTTGACGAACTGCTTGTCTCTCAACCCGATACTGGCGAACAAGCCCTCGAAATCTGTGAAACCTTAGTCCGATCTAATGCTGTCGACATTGTTGTCGTCGACTCTGTCGCTGCCCTTGTTCCTCGTGCCGAAATCGAAGGTGAAATGGGCGATGCTATGGTTGGCGTCCAAGCCCGCCTCATGTCCCAAGCCCTCAGAAAACTAACCGGCGCCATTGCCAAATCAAAAACCGCCTGTATTTTTATTAACCAATTAAGAATGAAAATCGGCGTCATGTTTGGCAATCCCGAAACAACTACCGGAGGCAACGCTCTCAAATTTTACGCCTCAGTTCGCATAGACATCCGCCGCACCGAACAGATCAAAGAAGGCGATAATGCCACCGGCAATCATGTCAAAGTCAAAATTGTTAAAAATAAAGTCGCCCCTCCTTTTAGAATTGCTGAATTCGATATTATGTTCAACGAAGGCATCTCCAAAGAAGGCGAACTCGTCGATCTTGGCGTCCAGTATGGCATCGTCGCCAAATCAGGCTCTTGGTATACTTACGGTGAAGAAAAACTCGGCCAAGGACGCGAAGCCGCCAAAGCTCTTCTTAGAAAAGAAATTAAGATCGCCTCTGAAATCGAAACCAAAATCCGCCAAGCCGCCAAAAAGTAAACTTTTCTCCTCCTAAAAATAATACTCTATATGCAAAAACCATCAAAAGACCCCAAGCTCTACGCCCTCAATCTCCTCAACAAAAGATTTTATTCCCAAAAAAATCTAGAGCAAAAATTATCATCCAAAAATTACAATCCCGACGAGATCAAGTCCACTCTCCGCTTTTTAATCGATAATAATTTCCTCAACGATATTCGCTTCGCCAAAATGTTCATCAAAGACCATCAAAATTTTCACCGCGAAGGCAAGATCGTCATCAACCAAAAACTCCTTCAAAAAGGCATCTCCCGACACGATATTCCCAAAGCCTGGCAAGAATACGAGCAGGAATATGAAAACAATGAATTCAAGATCATTCTCGAGGCTGCCAGAAGCCGCCTTCAAGCTTATAAAAATCTGCCTAAAGAGATAAAAACCCGTCGTCTAATCTCATTCCTTTCGCGCAAAGGTTTTAATTATAATAGTATAAAGGAAACGCTTGCTATATTGGAAGAATCAGATTAAAATAAAAATAAGTATTTAATCACATAGCCTAATTTTAAATTTTGGTTAATTAATTATTAAAAATTATAAATTAGGATTTAAAGATCCCCGTTTTAGCGGGCATAGGAGGGATTAATGAAGTCTATCGTATGGTTCGCGGAAGTCGGCAAAGACGATATTCCGTTGGTTGGTGGTAAAGGCGCGAATTTAGGAGAAATGACTCGAGCAGGTTTACCAGTTCCGCCAGGATTTATTGTCACCGCCGACGCCTATTACGCATTCTTAAAAGAAATAAAACTGGACCGTAAAATCAAAAAATTACTCTCCAATGTCGACCCAGAAAATTCCAAAAAACTAAACGAACTCTCAAAAGAATTGCAACATGAAATTTTAAGCAAACCAATGCCTAAAAAACTCACCGAACAGATCAAGGCTACCTATGAAAAAATGGAAGAACATGGCAAGCTTCCCTTTGTCGCTGTTCGATCTTCCGCTACTGCTGAAGACCTTCCCGACGCCTCTTTTGCCGGCCAACAAGAAACTTATTTAAATATCCACGGCGGAGAAAATGTTGTCAAAGCCGTTCAAAAGGCTTGGGCTTCCCTATTTGAACCTAGAGCCATCTACTATCGAACCATCAATAAATTCGACCATCTCAAAGTCGGCCTCGCCGCCCCTGTTCAAAAAATGGTCCAATCAGTCAAATCCGGCATCATGTTTGCCGCTGACCCTGTCGCTTCCGATACTTCCAAAATCGTCATCGACGCCGGTTGGGGCTTGGGTGAAGCTATTGTTCTAGGTGCGGTTGATCCAGATCATTATGTCCTATCTAAAGAACCTCTTCAAATTCTTTCAAAAGAAATCAGAAAACAAGATTGGAAAATCGTTAAAGATTCAGCCAAAGGCGGTGACAAGCATGTTTCCGTTCCAAAAAATCAACAAGAAATCCAAAAAATCTCCGATGAAGAAATTTTGATCTTAGGCGGCCTCGCCAAGAAAAATGAAGCCCATTACGGAAAATGCAACGACATGGAATGGGCTATTGACGAAGACGGCAAGGTTTATTTAGTCCAATCTCGACCAATTACGACCTTAAAAAATGCCACCAAAGACGCGGCGGCACCTGCCTCTCAGCTCACCGATTCCCCCACTTCAAAATCCACTTCCGAAGCCGAAGTGCTTTTACATGGCGCCGCCGCTTCCCTCGGTATCGCCTCCGGTCCAGTCAAAATCATTCATAAACCTTCAGAAATTGACAAAGTCGAACAAGGAGACGTCCTCGTAACTGAAATGACCAATCCCGAGTATGTGCCCGCCATGCGTCGCGCCTCTGCCATTGTCACCGACACCGGCGGCCGCACCTCCCATGCCGCTATTGTTTCTCGTGAGCTCGGCATTCCTTGCGTCGTCGGCACAGAATCAGCTACTACCATTTTAAAGACTGGTCAAATCATTACTGTCGATGGCGCAAAGGGAGTCGTTTACGATGGCAAAGTTTCCGACAATCCAGCTCCTTCCGCCACCCCTACTGGTGTTACTTCTGCTCCTGCTTCAACCGAGGTTAATTTGGAAACTATCCTCCATGGCGCCGCCGCTTCCCTCGGTATCGCCTCCGGTCCAGTCAAAATCATTCATAAACCTTCAGAAATTGACAAAGTCGAACAAGGAGACGTCCTCGTAACTGAAATGACCAATCCCGAGTATGTGCCCGCCATGCGTCGCGCCTCTGCCATTGTCACCGACACCGGCGGCCGCACCTCCCATGCCGCTATTGTTTCTCGTGAGCTCGGCATTCCTTGCGTCGTCGGCACAGGCACTGCTACCTCGGCTTTGAAAAGCGGCCAAATCATTACTGTCGACGGAGCCAAAGGCATTGTTTATAAAGGCAAAATTGAAAAAACCCAACTCTCTTCTCAACCCACCGCTTCCCGACCATCTGAACCAGCTACCGAATCAGTTCCAATCACCGGTACGAAAGTCTATGTCAATCTCGGTGAACCATTTTTAGCCGAAAAAGTCTCCGCCATGCCAGTTGATGGTGTTGGTCTGCTTCGCGCCGAATTCATCATCGCCGGAATGGGTGAGCATCCTAGAGCCATGATGGAACAAGGTCGCAGCCAGGAATTCGTCGATAAATTAGCCGAAGGCATGAAAACTATCTGCCATGCCTTCCACCCCCGCCCCGTTGTCTATCGCGCTACCGATTTTAAAACCAATGAATATCATGACTTAAAAGGCGGAGACAAGTTCGAACCCCAAGAAGCTAATCCAATGATTGGTTACCGTGGTGCTTTCAGATATATTAAAGAGCCTGATTTATTCAAACTCGAACTTGAGGCCATTAAAAAAGTCCGTGATCAATTTAATCTAAAAAACCTCTGGCTCATGATCCCATTTGTCAGGACAATTCAAGAATTCTTGACCATCAGAGATATGGTGACCGAGGCCGGCCTTAAACAAAATCATGATTTTAAATTATGGATCATGTGCGAAGTACCTTCTACCGTTATCTTAATGGAAAAATTCTGTCACCTTGGTATCGATGGAGTTTCCATCGGCTCCAACGACTTAACCCAGCTAACTTTAGGTTGCGATCGCGACAATCCAACCATTTCAACCGAATTCGACGAACGCGACGAGGCTGTTGCCATTTGCCTCAAACACGTTATTACTACTTGTAGAAAATATGGTGTTACTGTTTCCATCTGCGGCCAGGCTCCTTCAGTTTATCCTGAAATAACTGAATTAATGGTTAAAGCCGGTGCCACTTCAGTTTCTGTTACGCCCGACATGATTATCTCAAGTAGAAAAGTTATCGCCTCAGTCGAGCGCCGAATGTTGCTCAACCAGTTTAATAGTCAACAGTAAGCATATGGCCAGGGGAAAATACACAAAGAGCGCCTCTTTGTCTTCCAGATCTCCTTGATTTTATCCGCGCTCTTTGTTGCTATTTTTCTCGCTATTTATTTCTACGTTCAATCTCTAGTCAAGTAGTTATTCCTTCTCAATATAGTCTTTTAACAATGGAACAATCTCTTTCCTCATTATTAATCCGTCTCTTTTGGCCATCTGTCCTTTAAAATCAATCTCCAAAGTTTTCGTCAATAATTCCTTTGTCGACTTATCTGTCCAAACAAAATAGTTACAATTTTTCTCTAATTCAACTATCAAAGTAAAGCAAATATTTATCACATGCTTTATTTGAGATTGATCCATGATCTCTATAATTTCACTCAACCGAGCTTTTACAAGATGAATTAAGACTTGAAGATATTAAAATAATAAGTATTTAAAAAATGTCATAATAAAAAAATTGTAATGGAATTATTCTAAGTATTAACTTTTTAACCTCTTCTGTATTATATTAAAAATCATAGCGCTTAAAAAATCGTTTTTTGGCGTATTGAATTGCTATCAAATAAGCACAAACAATCAATAATATCGATCCAATTTGCCAAGCTGAAATTTTGCTAAAATTAAAATAACTGCCCATCTGATTTAGAGCTAAGAAGAAAGCCATCGCCGTCATAAACAAAATACTAAACATCAGTCCATAATGCGGCCGACTTTCAGAAAACGGCCGTTTTCTAGTCCTAATAACTAGCACTACCAGTGCTTGGGTCAAAAAAGACTCGATAAACCAAGCCGTTTGAAAATGTGATCCAACCAATCTAAACCCTAAAAACATCACCGCAAAAGTTATAAAATCAAAAACAGAACTCAAAGAACCGAATACTAACATATATTTTTTAAGTTGCCCAATATCAAGTTTACGCGGCTGACTCACATCTTCCTGATCGACATTATCCAATGGTATAGCCAGCTGAGAACTATCATAAAGGAGATTGTTTAACAAAATCTGAACTGGCACCATCGGCAAAAAAGGTAAATAAATAGCCGCCGCCGCCATGGAAAACATATTGCCAAAATTAGAGCTTAACGTCATCCTTAAATATTTTAAAGTGTTGACAAAAGTTTTGCGTCCTTCAATAATTCCTTCCGCCAGTTCTTGCAGACTTTTATGCATTAAGACCAGATCGGCCGTGTCTTTTGCCACATCGGTAGCATTATTAACTGAAATACCAATATCGGCCGCCTTCAAAGAAGGAACATCATTAATACCATCGCCCATGTAGCCGACCACATGTCCCTCCTGCTGCAACAGATTAATTATTCTTTTCTTTTGTTCCGGTGCCATCCGAGAAAAAATGGTCGTTCCTTCAATTTTCAAAAGCAATTCATAATCGCTCATTTTTTCTATTGCCTCGCCAATCAAAATGCCCTTAACCTCTAAATTAATATCCGAAGCGATTTTTTTAGTTACCAAATCGTTATCTCCGGTCACGATTTTTATCTCAATGCCGCTTGACTTAAACTTTTTAAGAGTTTGTGATACCGACGCCTTCGCCGGATCCAAAAAAGCTGTATATCCTAAAAAAATCATATCTTTTTCATCTTCGCTTATATAATCATCTTTAACCATCATTGGCCGAATGGCAATGGCCAGCACTCTGTATCCTTCTTCGCTTAAATCATTGTAAAGTTTTTCAAACTTTAACCTGTCATCCTGTCCAATAAGTTTATTTTCAAAATGATTAAATTTACAAACATTCAGTATCTCCTCCGGCGCTCCCTTGGTGATCAAATAGCGTCCGCCAGCATTCTCTACTACGATCGAATCTCGTTTTCTCTCAAAGTCAAACGGTATTTCTTCAATTTTTTTATTATAGCCGATTTTTAGATGTTTAAATTCTTTAATTGCTTCATCAAGAGGATTAGTAAAACCTTTTTTGAAATAACTGCACAAATAAGCATTAAAAAGCACTTCTTCCGAAGTATTGCCATGGCCATCAACATATTTAACCAAGGCAATCTTATCTTCCGTTAATGTTCCTGTCTTGTCAGTACAAAGAATATCCATACTGCCAAAGTTTTGAATCGAAGATAATTTTTTAACTATCACACCCTTTTTAGCCATTGCCAATGAGCCCTTTGTTAGATTTAAAGTAATGATCATCGGCAAAAGTTCAGGAGTTAGCCCGACCGCCAGAGCCATGCCAAAAAGGAGCGAATCAAGCAAGGGATCTCTTTTTATAATTGTTTTAATAATAAAAATCGCAACAACCAGTAAAACTGTGACCTTAACAATAATTGCACTAAAATTTTTAATACCGCGATCAAATTCTGTCTCTTGGCTTGACTGTCCCAATGATTGAGCAATTTGGCTAAATTTAGTATCCTTACCGGTGGCCGTTACTTCAAGTGTCGCATCGCCGCTTATCACACTAGTACCCATAATCAGCATATCACCAATTTGTTTATTTTTCGGAAAAGATTCCCCGCTAATAGTTGATTCATTTAAAAATAAATCAACTGCCTCGACAATTTTCCCATCTGCCGGCACGATGTCGCCAGCTTTGAGTAAAACTATATCGCCTGGCACAATTTGAGACAAGGCAATCTCTGCGGTTTTTTTCTCTCTCAACACTGTGGCCGTGATCTTCACCCGTTCTTTTAATTTTTCCGCCGCATTCTCCGAGCGATAAGTATTAATAAAATCCAAAATAACGCTCAAAGTAATAATTGCGGCAATCAAAATAGCGCTCGTCTTATCGCCCAAAAACCCCGATATTCCCGCCGCCAGGATAAGCACAATCAGCAACGGGCTTTTAAACCTTGAAAAGAAAGATATCGCCAGCGAAAGATGCCTTTTTTCATAGATCGCGTTTGGCCCGTATTTATTTAGCCTTTCTTTAGCTTCTCTATAAGTTAAACCCACCATATATTTATCCTTCTAATTAGATTATAAAATGCTTATTTTTGATAAAAAACTTTCTTATATATTTAAATAAAAAAGATGGAATTAATCGTTTAGTTTGTTTATCCAAAAATAGCATAGCATATTTATTCCTTCAGTGAGAAATTTTTAACAAAAATAATTTAAAAAATAAACAACCTGAAACCAAAGACCCTTTATCATAATCATATAAAAAAATATCAGTAATCCAGCCAAGCTCAACCCTAAATTTTTATATCTATTTTATCTCGCAGATAAATACAACATAATTCTTCTCGTATTTTTTAGCGCACTTCGGGCAGGTCATGTATCACATATACCATTTTTTTATCTCATAACCTTTTCCTTTAGCGAACGCCTTAAAATCTTCGCCCCACTTGTCAGTCTCCTTAAAATCACCCTCATAAACTTTGCTCAAATATTTCCCGCTTAAAGTTACATTTTCTGCCCCCGATATTTCTCTATCGACTGCCAGATATAAATCCATATTCCATTTCGAGGTATGATCCGACAAGCACATCGAATTCAATATCGAAGCCCCAGCTTTTTCTACCTTTTCCGTTATTCTTTTTACCACCGCCTCAAAATTTATCGGTATATAAAATAATGTAAATACCCGATCTTTTATAAATTTCTTTTTATCCCAGCTAAACTCTTTTCCGTCCCAAGGCGATAGATCAAATTTTGGACAACATTCCTCTTGATTGGTTCCATCGGTGCTTATTTTTCCTCCCTTACTTTATTTTAATTTTCGATTTCTGTAAGATATCTTCTGTGTATATTATAACAGACTGATATTATAAGTAGTATAATCCTTAAAGAATACAATAATGTAACCTCATCAATCCATTAGAAATATACACTTGGAAAAAATACTTAATCATTCAAAAAATAATGGATATCTCTTCTTAAATAAAGGCAATTGTAATGAAATTATCTGACACCATAAACAATAGACATTGCTGTTACAAATTCGATCTCGATAAAAAAATTGACGATAAATTAATCGACCAACTAATTGACACCGCCAACAAAGCCCCATCTGCCGCCGCCATCTTCCATCAAAGTATTTAAATAATCTGGTTTTAAAACTCCTTCTTTTTTCATTACTGTCTTACCCGTCCAATTACCAACATGAAGACCCGTGCCAGTTAAAGAATTAAGTAATGAGGTTTTGCCAGTATTGAGATCACCAATTAGAGCGACCTTTAACTCTTTTATTTTAACCAACCCAATCCTATACTAATTTTCCCAGAGACATCTTCCTTAAGAGCGACTAAGGTATTAAGACATTGGTACACAACCGGTGGTTTTAAAGGCGTTTCCATCACCGGAGTAATTTTCATTCCTGGAATAATACCGAGAGACTCCAATCGGTCTTTAGTTGCCTTATCAGTATCAATACTATTAATAATCCTCTCAGTATTTAGTTTTAGATCGCTCAAAAAACAATTCATCTACACCCCCTCCCTTTATCATTACAAACAGATTATAACACCCAAGCTTTTTTGAGCTAATTATTTATCAAAATTCTAGAGCATCTTTAACATTTAGAATATTTTTTATCAATATGTCAGCATTTTAACAAATAATTCAGATGATAAAAATTCTTAAAATAAGTAAAAAGTTTCAAGCAAGTAAATTTTTTAAATTAGCTAAAATCATAAACAAATAATCATATAAATACTCTCTCGCCTTTCCCGCCTGGTTAGTGGTATACTAATACTAGTCATTAGGTTAATTTTATTTTAAATTTTCTTGACTAAATTTCCAGTTAGAAAAGAAAAGGTAATACAAGGAGTAGCATGAGACGTATTATAATAAATTTTTTGTTTCTCTTAATTTTAACATTGCCTTTTACAATTAAATGCCATGCCGAGCAAAACAATCAAACCAATAATTCCACATTGCAACAAGATACTATTGTAGAAAACGATGAACAAAATTATTCAGAAGAACGTTTCAAAGCAAAAGTAATCAAAATAATTGACGAAAAGACTGTGACGGATAAAAATGGTTCAAAGCTAACCTTGCAAAAAATACTGCTCAAAGGAATTAGCGGAACCTATAAAGATAAAGAAATAATTTTTAACGGTATTGACAATAATATTAATACCAAGGGCCAATATAAAAAAGGTGAAACAGTACTGGCAACTGCCGCAAAAGAGGGTGAGAAAACCACTTTTACTATCGACGATACATACAGAATAAATTCTCTATATTGGTTAGTTGCAATCTTTGTTTTAATCGTATTATTAATAGGAAAATGGCACGGTTTCAAATCTTTAATTTCCTTG
Organism: uncultured Candidatus Saccharibacteria bacterium; assembly: GCA_964482785.1. Taxonomy (GTDB): domain Bacteria; phylum Patescibacteriota; class UBA1384; order VFKW01; family VFKW01; genus CAYZYR01. Next base: position 11,312 of record CAYZYR010000025.1, read on the forward strand.
CTAGCAACATTATTCATTATAATTAAATTTGTTGTTCCTAAAATTATGTCGGGTTCTGATCCTATGTTAGTGACTGTAGTTGCTTCTTTTATTATTTTAGTTATTACATTTTTATTGGTCTATGGTTGGAATATCAAATCCAGAATTGCCATAGTTGGAACACTCAGTGGAGTGATACTAACCATGGTGCTCTCAATTATTTTTACAAATTTTTCAAGATTGACAGGATTAATGCCAGAAGAAACAATCTATCTAACTAGCTTCTTTCAGTCTCAAGCCGATTTCAAAGGATTGCTTTTAGCTTCTTTTGTATTTGGCTCGCTTGGCGTATTAGATGATATCGCAATAACTCAAGTATCATCAGTTGAGCAACTAAAAATCACAAATCATAAATTAAATAAAATTGATTTATATAAAAAAGCCATGAAAATAGGTATTGATCATATCTCATCAATGATTAACACTTTATTTTTAGCTTATGCCGGCGCTTCTTTTCTACTTTTATTACTTTTTACTTTAAAACAACCTCCTTTCGAAACAATCCAAGACGTTCTAAACAATGAAATCGTAGCCACAGAAATTGTCCGCACACTTGTCGGTAGTATTGGCTTAATTTTAACAGTGCCGACCACCACTTACATCGCCAGTTATTTTTATTCTAAAAAATAGTTAATAATTGTGGCGGGCAATAATACTGTCGGGTTTTAACTATAAACTGTTAGTCAAACTAAAACTCAGGCTATTACATAAGCCAGTTTCCTCCAGAGCCTCAGTATTACGAGGGACCAGTCAATAACCTGGATATCAATAACCTGAATCCGCGCAATAAGGAAATAACATGGATTAAATAAAAAACAAGCCTGACGTGCTATAGCTGTGCTGTGTCGAGCTTGTTTTTTATTTTTATAATTAATCTTATCTTACCGATCATATAACAGGTTAATTTTTTTCTTTGGCGGGACACTCGGGTCTAAAACTTTATGTCCCTTTCTGGGCTTATTATAGCAAAAATGGTACAAAATGGAACACTATAAAAAAGAGAGCGTTCCGCGTTCTATTTTCAAAAGAACAGTAAGATAGACAGCTATTTCATCTCTTTTTTTATCAACTTGGCATGCATTACCACTTTTTCAGTTTTATTATAACAAGTCGAGAGTGTTAGAATCTTATCCTCAGAATTAAGGCTGACATCAAAATTTAGAGCGCTTCTGCCTTTAACCATCTCCAAAAAAGACTGATAATCAGCATTATTAGAAAATGATGTCTGTAAATAATCATTAGTAGTTTCAATTTTATAGACACTAAATACTTGCCATAATGTATTTTCATGTTCTGCGGAAATTCTAATAATATAATTACCCTTATTAGAATACCAGTCGCTGCTAATAATATTTTTTAACGTACCGAACATTGTCCCTCCAACCCTGCCATGTGCGTATAAAATTGAATTATTGCTTAAACTATTGATGTCATTTCGATAATCAAGAAAAACCCATCCCGCCTGATTGCGAGTTTTATCAAAAGAATGCGTTAGATAAAAATCATTATTTTTTGACTGGACAAAAGGGAAATTAATATTTGTGCCTCGTACTTGTATCCAGCCTTTGGTATCCGAATTAAGCTTCTTTAATTCAACCAAATTCACATCTATCAATGGGATTTTTATATAATCCCGGTAAGGATTTGTACTTTCAGGGGGAGGATTGGTGGGCTGTGTTTTTTCCGAGTCTGCAATTTCTGTAACTTCAGTAGTTTCGTTAATTAGATCAACCTGATCATCAATGCTATTTGTGTCTGCCTTCCATAATAAAATATTGTAAATTGAATATATTATCCCTGTAATACAAATCAGAAGAAGAACAAAGATAATAAATTTTTTATAATGATATTTTTTCAATTGATACTCCTCGTCTACTACAAGATAACGATGTTTTTTTTGCAAAAAA
>CAYZYR010000026.1:0-12217 GCA_964482785.1 uncultured Candidatus Saccharibacteria bacterium
ATCTGACAACTAAAGCTCGAGGCAGGAAAGGTGGCATTTCTATATTGCTCTAGCAGAGGAGGTTTGACTTTTAAGGTTTTTTAAGGTAAAATGAGATTACTTGTTGAGTGAAATTCAAGGAGAATCATGAAAAGAACTTATCAGCCGAATAAAAGAAGGGCGCAAAAGAAGCACGGTTTCAGAGCAAGAATGAAAAGCTTGACTGGAAGAGTGATTATTAAAAGAAGAAGAGCGAGAGGCCGAAAGGCACTTGCTAAATAATAGAGATTCTATGCCTCGGATTTTTGAAAGTTTAAAGAACGAAGAAAATTTCCGCCAAGTTCGACAATCTGGGAAATATTGGAAGGGTAGATTTGTTAGAATGGCGGTCTTGTTTGTAGATGAGAAAATCAGGGTAGGGGTTAGTGTCTCAAAGAAAGTTAATAATAAGGCGGTGGTGAGAAATAAAATCCGACGGAGGATTGTTAATATTTTAGATAAAGGCTTGGTTGAGTATTCTCAAAAGTCTTTTAATCTGATAGTATCTGTATTACCGGGAGCTGATGAGGTGGAATTTGAGGAATTGAAGGTTGATATCATAACTGGTTTAAAAATATTGTTGGCGAGGTCGCGATGAAAAGGGCGATTTTAAAATTGATAAGAATTTATCAATCAACCTTATCTTTGGATCATGGTCCTTTAAGTAAACATGTCCCAGGTGGATTTTGTAAATTTCAACCAAGTTGTTCTCAATATGCTTACGAGAGTATTGAGAAATACGGATTGATCAGAGGTGGATTTAAAGGAGTTTGGAGAATAATAAGGTGCAATCCCTTTAATAAGGGCGGGTACGATCCAGTATAAATAATAGTTGGATATTGAGTAAATTAGACGGCATCGGCCGGATTGGGAAAATAAGATGAAAGAATTTTTTAAAGTTATTTTGTATCAGCCATTGTATAACGCTTTAATGTTTTTAGTATTTTTGATACCGGGAAATGATGTTGGATTGGCGATTATAATTTTGACAATTCTGATCCGTTTGGCTTTATTGCCATCGGCAAATAAAGCGTTAAAAGCTTCTCGAGATATGAAGGCGCTTCAGCCAAAGATGGAGGAGATTAAGACTAAATATTCAAAAGAAGAGCAAGCTCAGAAATTGATGGAGCTTTACAAAGAACACGGGGTAAATCCTGTTGGGAGCTGTTTGCCGCTTTTGATCCAACTGCCGATTATTTATGTTTTGTATAGGGTTTTTCGAGACGGATTGAATGGTAATAATTTTGAATTGTTGTATTCTTTTATACCGCGACCTGAGACTATCGACACGATATTTTTGGGAATTGATTTAACAAAACCGGAAAAATGGATATTGCCGATTTTAGCAGCTGGACTGCAATTTGTTCAGGCATGGCAGATGCAGAAATTTAATCCTATTTCGGTAAAACCGGCGACCGAGGGTCAGCCGGATATGACAGCGATGATGAATAAACAGATGTTGTATCTGTTCCCGGCGATGACATTTATGGTGGCATTTAGAGTGCCGGCGGCTTTGGCTTTGTACTGGGTAGCGACGACATTGTTTACGGTTGTTCAGCAGTGGTATTTTTTCAAGGGCCAGCCGACAGGCAAACTGGTTAAGATCGAGCCGGCGAAAAACAAAAAAAGTAAATTTAAAACTAAAAGTAAAGATGTTGTAGTGACGGTGAGGAGGAAGGGTGAGTAATCATATTATTTTAATACAGAGTGCGGCCGAAGAACTTTTAAAGAGACTCCATGTGGATGGGATTGTTAAGATTAATAAAAGAGATGAAGCTATTGTAGTGGATATAGAGAGTGTGGAGGCGGCGGTTTTGATCGGTAATAAAGGAGAGTCTTTGGATGCGTTGCAGCACTTGCTTCGATTGTCTTTGAATAGGCATTTTGATGAATATGTGTCTGTGGTCGTTGATGTGGAGAATTATAGAAAAAGACGAGAAGAGTATGTGAGAACTATCGCGGAGAAGATCGCCCGAAGAGTGGCTCGTGAGGGAAGACCAGAGTCGATGAATCCTATGTCGGCTGGCGAGCGTCGAATTGTTCATATGATTGTGCAGAAAGTTGAGGGGGTTGTGAGTGAGAGTGTAGGAGAAGGCGAGAATCGCCAGGTGGTGATTAAACCGTTAATGAAGGCTATTTGGTAAGGTTAGTTGTATATGGAAGATTTTAGTTGCCGTTAATTATGGATTGTAAACAATGAATTGTGTGTTATCTGGAGAGGTCGCCTAGCGGTTTATGGCGCTGGTCTCGAAAACCGGTTGGGCAGCAATGCCCTCGAGGGTTCGAATCCCTCCCTCTCCGCCAATTTTCACAAAAAGTAAAACTTGGCGGTGTCTTTACGAAAATATTCGAACGGAGTTGCGGGAAAATTTGTAATGCTCGCGCACTTGCCAGTGGTGGAGGGTGTGGGAGGAGGCGCTGGCAAGTGCGCTCGCTTCCTTTTGAGCGGTTCGGGGATTACAATTTCAAGTTTTTCTTTTGGCGGCCAAAAATTTCTGTGCTTAGATGTCCATAAATAAATTAATATTATTTGTCGTATTTTAGCACTGGAGAATTAATTGCTTCCTCTTTTTTCTTTATCAAATGCTCAGAGATAGCATAAAAGAAGGGAAACCAAACAAAGTAATACTTAAAAATAACCGAAAATGAAAAGGGATGAATATGGTAAAGATATACTCCTATAGGAGCAGTCACATAAAAAATTGATAAAGCAAACCTTAGGGGCATCGTCTTGTCTACTAGCCGAACTTTATTTTTATCTTGCTCGGGAATTTTATTCCCGTAAAAGGTAAATGAAATAAAAATGGCAAAATAAATCCAGATTATCATAAATAGCAGAAGCGCCAGGAAAACAAGATGTATGCCAATAAATGTATAGTTAATTATGTTTGAATAATTACTACCTAGTAGCCAAATTAAAATAAGGTACATTAACGATAAAACATACCAAAATATACCGGATTTAGAGATTGCTTTATTTTGATTTAAACTTCCCGTACTTCCTCCTAAGCAGTGGTATTCTCATAACGATTGTATTTAGAATAGAACAATGTAGCTAGTAGAATGCAGCAAAGAGATTGTTCCTCGCTGGTAAATGTTACAGTTTCATCAAATATAGGCGATCTCTCGGTTCGGTCGGCTTGATAATTTTTAAGGAAGAGCAGAAGTGTCTTTCCGGACGTGTCTTGCTTGAATTGCTCGTAATCTTTACCCCCCAAATCATTTATCGACGACCATTTAGGACGATACTGAGGGATATTGAAGGTTTGGTTATTGGAAATAAACTTCCAATTCACCTGGCCCAAGGAAAGACCAGGGAAAAAATTTCCCTCTAATTTACCTACTAATTGATTATTGGGATTGAGAACTGTTCTTTCTGGCAAATTAATTACCAGGTATTTCTGATTATTGAGATAGAGGGTTACGATACCAAATTCTATGGCCGCAGTGATTAAAATACCCGCCCCGTCTATGAGATAAAATGAGCCGTTTATAGAAGATCCTTCGCGATCAAAATATTTATAATTAAGAATGAGCTTTCCGATTGCAACCAATTCGTCTTTGAAATGGTATCCGATCGGCGTATTAATACTAACAGAGTTCAAAACCCGTCTCCAGCTTCCCCATTTGGAGATATCGACTCTGCTTGCTCTTTCAAGAATATTTCCTGACAAAATTTCCTTGCCCGACGAAATTGTTCCATTAGGTCCTGAGAAGAGATTATTGATTGATCGCCTCATGTACGAGGATGATTTAAGTACTTTAGCAACCAAAAAAATAAAACCTGCAACGACGGTCAGAGAAATAAACCCACCAATAGCAATGAATATAATAATTCCGGTTGGAGTGCCCATAACACCTCCTCTCTATGTTTATAGCTTACTAAAAAACTAACCGAACTGCAATTTTTTTTAAATTTTGCCGGTCTGCTGAACAGAACTAATAATTTATTGCTTTGTAATCATTTTATTAACTCCTCTATTGGAACCCTTAATGTTTTAGCAATCATCGCAACAGTTTGAACGCTTGGTTTTTGAACAGCACCGCTTTCTATTTTAGTCAAAGTAGTGTATTTAATATCAGCTTTCTTCGCTAAATCATCTTGAGTCATCCCAAGCTTATTTCTAATAATTTTAATATTTTTTCCAATACTATTTGTCATAGTTTCAAACTTTTGATAGTATTATATTATAATAACAATTGATTACTTGCACTTTAATACTACCATAGGATAGTTAACTTAACAATTAAAAGAGACCTCTGAAAAACCAAGTAAAAACCCTTCATAATTGTCATTCCGGGCCCGATCCGGAATCCAGCTAACCATATATCCGGATCCTGAATCAAGTTCAGGATGACAGTGCGGAAGGTATTTCAGCGGTCTCTTAAAAGTCTGCTTTCGACCCAAGATAAAGTTCGAGCCGATATTTTTCCCGGTTCTTTGGCAGTTTTTATCCCCGAACCGCCCAAAAGGAAGCGAGCGCACTTGCCAGCGCCTCCTCCCACACCCTCCACCACTGGCAAGTGCGCGAGCATTACAAATTTTCCCGCAACTCCGTTCGAATATTTTCGTAAAGACACCGCCAGCTGGTATTTGGCTCGCGCTTTTCAAGCGCTCGCCAGCCCGAATAAGATACAAATTGGAATTTTTTGCCTTTAACGCCGAAGGCGTAAGGTCGAAAGCGGGCTATTAATAAAAACTCAAAAAGGAGGAGCATGAAATATTTTATCTACACTCGAAAGTCCACCGATTCGGAAGAAAGACAAGTCCTTTCCATTGAAGCTCAGATTGCTGAGCTGAAGGAATTTGCCCACAAAGAAAAACTTGAAATCGTAGCCGAGCTAAGCGAGGCAAAAACTGCCAAAGAACCTGGCCGAACTGTGTTCGGTGAAATGCTAACTCGGATCGAGAATGGCGAAGCCCAAGGAATTTTGGCTTGGCACGCCGACAGATTGGCACGCAATTCTATGGACGGCGGAAGAATAATTCACTTGCTGGACATAGGAAAACTTAAAGATTTGAAATTTCCCACGCTGTGGTTTGAAAATACTCCTCAAGGAAAGTTTATGTTAAACATTGCCTTCGGCCAAAGCAAATACTACATAGACAATCTAAGTGAAAACATTCGCCGAGGACAAAGGCAGAAACTAAGAAAAGGCATTTGGCCGAGCTTCGCCCCGCTTGGCTATTTGAATAATCACAAAACTAAAGGGATTGAAGTTGACCAAGAACGAGCGCCAATAATTCGCAAAGGATTTGTCCTTTACTCAGCCGGCGAATATACCCTCAAAGCCCTTGCCAAGTTTTTTGAACAAGCGGGGCTTCGAAGCTACAAAGGCAATGTTCTAACCGTTTCCTGTGTCCAGAGAATGCTCATAAATCCCATCTACTATGGAGTATTCAAATTTAACGGGGAAATTTACGAAGGTACTCACGAGCCAATTATTTCCAAGAAACTTTTTGATGCTGTTCAACAAATCATGGCAAATAGGGGCAAGAAGAAAAGAAAGCGAAAACACGAATTTGCTTTTTTGGGTTTTATGAAGTGCGGAAGTTGCGGTTGCCTTATTACTGCCGAGAAGCAAAAAGGACATAACTATTATCGCTGTACGAAGAAAAAGCAAATCTGTGATGAAAAATATCTTCGGGAGGAAGAACTTGTTGAACAGATGAAAGAGATTTTTCAAAAAGTTTCTTTACCCAAGAGTTGGCAAACAAATATGCTTAATGAGCTAGACATAGAAAAAAACCAAATCCTCAAAGAAGGCGTGACAGTTGTTCAAAATCTAAAAAACCAGCAAAAGCAAATCGAGCAAAAGACTGAAAATCTGCTTGATCTTTTCATTGAAGGCAAAGGCATTGAGCCGGAAGAATACCAAGCCAAGAAACAAAAACTGCTCAATGAAAAGTTAGATATTCGGCAAAAGATCAAAGATTTTGAACAACGAGGAAATAATTGGCTCGAACCGATGAAAGAAATCATTTTACAGAGTAGCCAAGCCAAAAAAATCGCCAAGCAAGGCGATTTATCCGAGTTTCGCATTTTCCTAAAAAATATCGGCTCGAACTTTATTTTGAAGGGCAAAAAATTCCAATTTGTATCTTATTCGGGCTGGCGAGCGCTTGAAAAGCGCGAGCCAAATACCAGCTGGCGGAGAGGGAGGGATTCGAACCCTCGGTGACCTTTCAGCCACACCTGTTTTCAAGACAGGCGCACTAAACCACTATGCGACCTCTCCAAATACAATCATGATGCCTATTGCAATCCAACTTAAACAAATCACATTCTCTACGACCGAGATACAACAAGACAAAAGCGGAGAGGGAGGGATTCGAACCCTCGATACGGAATTATCCGTATAGCGGTTTAGCAAACCGCCGCACTAGGCCAACTATGCGACCTCTCCAAAATATCAACAATATCCAAAAATACATCATTTAAGACTATTTAACTATACCAGATTTTATCGAAAAAATAAAGATTTATATCACATAGTCAACCATATCATCAATCAAAACTTAAACATCAACCACAAACTTTTTATTTCAAAAAAAAGATGATATATTTAACTTATAACATAAATCGGAGGGGTAATTGCAAGACCTATCTTCATATCTTCAATCAATGCGCCGCCAGGATGAAGAAGCCACAACTCAGGCATTAGCCAATCAAATCGGCCTACCATATATCAATTTATCCGGTTACCCAATTTTGCCTGATGTCCTTCTCATCATCCCTGAGCAACTCGCTCGCTCCATCCAAGCCACTTCTTTTATGCGCGCTGGCACCAAAGTTCACATTGCTCTCGCCAACCCATATGTCCAAGATGTCGGCAAAATTTTAGAAAATTTAGCCAAAGAAACACAGTACGAATTCACTTACTCGATTTGTTCCCATTCCAGCCTCAATTACGCTCTAAATCTTTACTCCCAAAACAAAAAAGAAACCAAACTTGAAGGAGTAAACGCCTCTGCTTCCGGGCTACAAGATATCTTAAAAAATATTAATTCCTTATCCGATCTAAGAGAACAGATAAAACATGTATCCGTCACCGAATTGCTCGATGTCATATTCGGCGGCGCCGTTAAAACGGACGCCGCCGACATCCATCTTGAACCTGGCGAACAAGGAGTCCGCATCAGATACCGTATCGATGGTGTTCTTCAGGAAGTATCCATCCTCCCTCTCGAGACCTACAAAGCTCTCAATTCCCGCATCAAATATTTATCCAAGCTCAAGATGGATGTAAGAAATGTCCCCCAAGACGGACGTTTTTCTATCAATACCGCCAACGGAGACCCTATAGATATCCGTATCTCGACCATGCCCGCCAATCACGGCGAAATCATTGACATGCGCTTGCTCAACTCTAAAGATCAGATCGTCGATCTCTCAAATCTGGGCATTAGACCGGACGCCCTCGCTCTCATCGAAGAAGCCATTTCCAAGCCCAACGGCCTCATCCTCAACACCGGCCCAACAGGTTCAGGTAAAACTACTACTCTCTATGGTATTTTAAATAAATTAAACAAACCTGGCATTAAAATCATTACCCTTGAAGACCCCGTCGAATATAAAATAACCGGCATCAACCAGGTTCAGATCAATTCCGATCAAGGATACACCTTTGCCGTCGCCCTACGCGCTTCTCTAAGACAAGATCCAAATATTATCATGGTAGGGGAGATGCGCGACAAAGAAACCGCCGAGATCGGGCTACAAGCCTCTCTCACTGGCCATTTAGTCCTTTCATCTCTCCATACCAATAACGCCCCAGCCGCTATTCCTAGGCTTATGGATATTGGTGTCGAGCCATACCTGTTAGCCGGTTCAATAAACCTGATAATCGCCCAGCGCCTCATCCGAAAACTCTGCCAAGACTGCAAAGGCAAGGGTTGCTTTGAATGCAGTGAAACTGGTTACAAAGGCCGGATTGCCATCATCGAATGCCTCAAGCCAACCCCGGCCGTCAATGACCTAATCATGCAAAGAGCTCCCATGTCAGAATTCCTTCGCGTCGCCAAATCAGAAGGCATGAAAACTATGGAAGAAGACGGCCTTGAAAAAGTCGCCCAAGGCATAACTACCAAAGAAGAAGTCCACCGTGTCACCAAAGAATAGATTTTTTTAATTCATATTGTCACCCTGAGGCGTCAATCAAAGGATCTAGGTCGTCAAACCGCACCTAGTCATTTTAATTATTTTTATCATTTAAACTTTTATTTGTCTCAAGTTTATCGAAGGATCTCTCCTTCCTCATCCTGAGCCCCTTTTTCTGTCATTCTTAGTCTCCTCCCCATCCCGGTTCAGTACCAGGATTTAAGATTAAGTGGGTGACTTGTCCGACTGCCGGGGGTAAAAATGGTACAATATGGCACACTATAAAAAGGGGTGTTACTTGCTCCATTTTTGACCTTATCGCAGAGAAAATGATACACAATGATACACTATAAAAAAGGACTGTCTTATTTTTTGCACATTTAACCTGAAAATGAGACAAATGAGACACTACATGGCCTTTTGGAGATAGTCTCATTTTTTCAGTAAAACTATTGCTAAATATTAATTTAACAGGTATAATATAATCGAATTTAAACCAAGCAATCGCGGAATTACAAATAATGGAATATGTGATATGCTAATATTGAACATTAAATAAAATATAAGGGAATGAGGATGAAAAAGAAGTTTTTGGGAATAATAAAAATAGGTGTAATATTACTCGGTGCTCTCATTACCTTGTTTTTAATTTATTCCGTAATATTTAATCACTCAAAATATTCGCTTGTTGGGATTTATAATTTCAGCCATTCTAAGACTTATAAACAATCAGACACTATAAATTTAAAAGATTATAGTTTTAAAATAGAGAATATTAAAATTAATCCTTATAGCTATAAAGAATTATCATTAGAAGATTGTTCTAGCCAAGCTGGAAAAGAATATAAATATATTAATTATTATGAAACATGCAAAAAAAATAATGCAATTAATGATAGTATTAACGCAAGTGAAAAGGAAAAAGAAAAAATCTGGAATAACGTCGAAATAACGCTCAAGTTAAAAAACGCAAGCAATAATATTTTGCCGGTAAATAATGAATGGTTCAGGTTGCGAGGATCAACCGGTGAAAATAAAGAAGATTGGGGTAGTAGGGAATATACTTCAGACCCGGTCATGCCAAATAATTATAAGAAAATTATTTTCAAAGGGATGGTAAGAAAAACGGAACCATTTTATCTTTCAGTGAAGATCGAGGGATCAGCAGAGCAGCTTTTTGAAATAAAAAAATAGTGATATAAGTAGATAAAAAAAATCTAATTGGAGGTTTTCTGTGGAATCAAAAGAATTATTTTGCCCATATTGTCATCATAAGCTGGTTTTTTCGAAGGATTATAAGGGTGATTACGCTAATTCCGTGTGTCCTGAATGTGGCCATTTACCAACCTCTAAGCAGGATTGTGAAATTAAAATTTCGCATAATGAACACAAGAAAGAAGAATAAAAGTTACATATCTCACTATTTCCTTTTCTCTCTCAAATTTTAAAGTAAAAAACTTAATTAATTTTTAATTGTCTGGACTTTAATTTTCTTTGCGGTACCCTTCCCTTACATATGGGGAGGTAACCATGGAACAGGGACAATTGCCGGGTAAAAAGAAAATAGACTTCTGCTTATACGCTCGTAAATCATCTGAACGAGATGAACTGCAAGCTCTATCTATCAATTCTCAGGTAAATGAGATGCTAGCAATCGCCAAAAGAGACGACTTGAAGGTAGTGGATATCCGAAAAGAAAGTCATTCAGCTAAGGATAGCGGAGAACGGCCCATTTTCCGCTCCATAATAAGCGACATCAAAGCAGATAAAATCCAGGGCATCTTAACTTGGGCGCCAGACAGATTAAGCAGAAACGCTGGCGATTTAGGTGTTATGGTAGATTTAATGGATCAAAAATACTTAATTGAGATCCGAACATATAGCCAAGTATTTACCAACTCGCCAAACGACAAGTTTTTACTCATGATACTCGGCTCACAAGCAAAACTGGAAAACGACAATAAGGCAGTTAATGTCAAACGAGGATTAAAAGCCAAATGCGAGATGGGTTACAGGCCAGGGAAGCCACCTTTAGGATTTATCAACGACAAGTACGCCAAAAAGGGTCAAAAAAAGGTTTATCTGGACCCTGAGCGTGCTCCACTAATGCAGGAAATGTTTCTGCGAGTTGCTTCTGGTGAAAATGGCCGAGATGTTTTCCGATGGTTGAACAAAGTTGGCTTTACTACGCAATCAGGCAAAAATGTTACTTTGAGTATGGTCTATCATATGCTTCATAATCCCTATTATTGTGGCAAGTTTGAATATCCGGCCGCTAGTGGAAACTGGTATAAAGTTGGACATGAGGTATTAATTTCTGAAGAAACATTCGAACAAGCCCGACAAAGATTAAAAATTGTTCCCAAATCTAAGCCGGGAACCAAGGAATTCGACTTTACTCGACTGATAAAATGTGGATCCTGCGGTTCGGGCGTCTGCGCTGAAGAAAAGTTTAAGTCGCTAAAAAATGGTGGCAAAAATAGATATATTTATTACCACTGCACCAAAGGAGCCGATCGTAATTGTCCAGAGTTGTATATTCGAGAAGAAGACCTCATTGAACAACTCTTACAATTAATAGATAAACTGGATATAAACCAGCTCGGGGCCAAAAAACGACTTCAGGATGAGATAGCTAGATACGAGCTATTCACTGAAGGGGTGCTAGGTAAGGAGGTAAGTCAAACAGAAAAGACAAAGGTCGATATTCGAGAATACGCCAAGTATGTCCTCAAAAACGGCACCCGAGAAGAAAAACGAGAACTTTTGAGCTGCTTAAAAGCGAAACTATATCTTAAGGACCAAAGAATTTACACGATGGGTTAAAATATTTTAATATTACCAAGGCAATTTCCTTCTAAAAAAGCCTAGGCGAAACGTATTAATCTCTTCTAAATACTTATATTCACCTTCTCCCCGAAGGATGTATAAGCAAATACTAGAAAAAGGGGTACCACATTTCCAAGAACAATAAATCTGAGGTAAAGCATAATACTTATCGTTGCCATCATCAATTTTTGTAATTCGATCATAAGAAATCCGTCCTACAGGATAAGCCTTTACGGATCCTTCGTCGTCCCCACTACATTTCTTCCAGTCACCGTCTGTCTTTCTATAGTAATCAATAGAGTAAGCGAAAATTTCAAGTTCACTATCATCCCACCCCTTTATTTCAATTTTAGACCAAGCACTGGATTTATCCTTAGGATTAATATTGGGATAGGCATCTAACCTTTTAGTGTCTCTAAGAATTGCATTGCCGTAGTTTTGATGTCTTTTTTCTCTTCTACCAAATATATTATTCGCTTGCTCCCTTATCTTCTCACGATGCCGAAGCAAGGAATCGGCATCCTTTATACGTAAATACTTAGCAAGTTTATTACCTAGCCAAGTTAGAATACCGATCGTCAAAGTAAGAACGATACCAGTAAAAAAACTAGTCTTGTCGAAATTATCCTTAAATGGGTTCCATATTATAAGTAAAATTCTCAATTTAAAACTATTATATGGCTATTATATCACTCCACGCTAACTATTTATAAAACTGCTAGAAAAGTAGTTCGAATCCCTATTTCGTCAAGCTAAAATAACAAAAAAGAGCGCCTTTCGGGCGTTCTTTTTTGTTTCAAGATAACCTGCAAACCTGACGGGACACGGTCGCCAGGAACTCCGGACCAATGCTCCCATCGGCTAACGGACGAAAAATCTAGACCACAGGCCGCTCTCTCTCCCGTCCTCCCTTCCTCTCCCCTCTCTTGTCATCCTGCTCATCATTCTACGCGCAATCGCAGAGCTCGCCTCCTTGTCATTCTCTCTTTTCCTCATCATTCCTGAACCATCCCTTTGCCGTCATGAGTTACCTTACCTTCTCTATCATCATGAAATTATAGAAGGGTACTTTTATCTTTTCCCTTTATCATCCTGAGCGAAGCGAAAGATCTCTTTATCCTTACAAACCTTATTCTTAACGTTTCCCAGGCTCAAAATGAATCCCGCTATTTGTAATAATGGTCTGAAATAATCTACATAACTTAATTCAGTAATTAGCGTCCTAAAAAAAGATTGCTTTTTAGATCAAGATAATTAATACCACCAAT
>CAYZYR010000027.1:0-11474 GCA_964482785.1 uncultured Candidatus Saccharibacteria bacterium
AAAGCCACCCTTAGACCAGAATTAGATAAATTTATGGTCATAAAAACGGAGATGAATAAGTTAGACAATAATATCCAATCCATTGAAACCGATATAGACCTTACGGATTTTATAAGTTATATTTTCCAAAAGGGATCAAGAATCCAAAAACATGAGCTAATTAATTGTCTAAATAAGTCTCTTTATCTGGAAAATAGAATCGTAACAACAAAAGAATAAAGGATTAAACACTATCCAAAAGAGAAGACGAAAAGTTTTTTTTGTTGAATTCAGAGTATTTAGCGAAAAAGTACCAAAGTATTGTAAATTATAAGGTTAAAAACATAGTTCCAGTCCCGCTCCTAGTCATCTTAGAACGAGCCCAAATAGCACCAAAAAGAGACCTAAGTGGCCTTTTTGAAGTATGTGTCTTCCCTTATATGTTTCTTGCAAGTTTGGAAAAGTTCCAAACTGCCTCGTGCGGAGAGAGAGGGATTCGAACCCTCGAGGACCTTGCAGCCCAACCGCCTTTCCAGGGCGGCGCCATAAACCACTAGGCGACCTCTCCAAAATAACACACAGCTCACAACTAACTACTTATAACTCACGACCAATAACCTGTAACAGACAATTTACAGCTGACGATGGAGGACAAGGTTGCAATTTATCTTTATTTCCCTTACATTATACCTGAAACTAACTTTTTATTCAAGGAAAATATGGCCTCTGAACAAGAATTAGATGAAATCAAACGGCGGATAGATATTGTAGATTTAATCAGTCACTACGTCACCCTCAAAAAAGCGGGTGTCAACTACAAAGCGCTTTGCCCTTTTCACGAAGAGCACACCGGTTCCTTTATGGTCAGTCCAGAAAAACAGATTTATAAATGTTTTGGCTGTTCTGAAGGCGGCGATATTTTCAATTTTATCATGAAGATCGAAGGTCTCAATTTCCCTGAAACCGTCCAGCTTTTAGCTGATCGCTCCGGTATCAAAATTGAACAAAAAGAAAAATTTCACAAAAATAATCAGAGTGGCCAAAAAGATCTCAAAAGTAAACTCTACGAAATAAATTCTCTTTCCGCGCGATATTTTCATACTATTTTGACTAAACATTTTTCAGGACAAGAAGCCCTAGAATATCTAAAATTACGTCGTGTTAACGATCAGATGATTAAAAAATTTATGATCGGCTATGCCCCCAAAAAAAGAGTCTTGCTTGATTTCTTGAAGCAAAGAAATGTCACCGAAAACGATATTAACGCCGCCGGCCGGCCCGATCGTTTCGTTCACCGCCTCATGTTTCCACTTTTTGATCAAATGGGCAACGTCATTGCCTTTACCGGCCGCGAGCTAGAGTCAGGTCATGGTCCCAAGTATTTAAACACCGCCGAAACTGTCATCTTCCATAAATCCAGAGTTTTGTATGGGCTGAATTTTGCCAAAATCGCTATTCGTCAAAAACAAGCCGTCCTTTTTGTTGAAGGCCAGATGGATGTGATCGCTTCCCACCAAGTCGGCATTGAATACGCTGTCGCCACCTCCGGCACTGCCCTTACATTAGACCATCTCAAAATGGCCTATCGTTACGCCCAGCGATTTATCCTCGCCTTCGATAACGACGAAGCTGGCCAAATCGCCACCGAAAAAGTCATCGAAATGTGTCTTCAGGAAAATTACACTGTCGATGTCATCATTTTTCCTTCCAAATACAAAGACGCTGGAGAAGTTATCGACAAAGAACCTAATCTTTGGGCTAAATTGATCGACCAAGCCATTCCTGCTGTCGAATGGCATATCCGACGCTCCTTCTCAATCCAAAAAGACGGCCAGAAACTAAACGGCAATCAAATAAAACACATTTCCAAAAAACTTCTTCCCATTATCAAACAAATCAACGATTCTGTCGAAAAACAGCATTATTTAAGCAAAATAGCTACTAGATTAGGTTTCCAAAATACCGAAGAATACAAAAAATTTATCAAAAATGAACAAAAAAATCTTTCATCGCCACCATCAAAAAACACTCAACCTGACCGCCCTATTTCCACATCGCCTCAAAAACTCTCCAATGAAGAACAGCTCCTCTCTTATTTTATATTTTCCCCCGAAGCCGCCTTTAGTTTTGCCGATAAAATCGATGAGAATTGGTATAAATCTCCAATTTTATCGATTGTAAAAGAAGTAAAATCATGGTATAATAACTCCGTAAATAAAGATGTATCATCGAGGAATGAGTTGATTTCCTCTCTTCGTCGTAAATTAAACGATCAAGAGCTGGATGCCTTAGAAAAAATTATCGCTTCTAGTCTCAATCCTCAAAATGAGCTAGAACCTGATCCAGCCCTTATTGAAGAAGAGATAGCTCAGATCTTGAATTGCATCAAAAAAGACCAATACGAGACACAAAAGTTAAGATTTGCAAATTTGATCGCCGAAGCCGAAGAGGCCGGCGATCGCTTCCGCGTCAAAGAATTATTAATTCAACTGCAAACTTTTCTCCAGTCTAAATAGGTAGGAGATCTCATGGCAAAAAAAGTCGCAAAAATCCAAGAAGAAGTCCTCGATTTTCCCGATGAAATAAAAAAACTGATCGACAAGGGCCGCTCCCACAGTTTTGTTACTTATCAGGAGATTGAGCAGGCCATCCCCGAAGCTGAATCTGATATAGTTATCGTCGACGCCCTTTTCGAATATCTCAATTCTCAGGGCATCGAGGTTCGTGAACCAAAAAGATTACTTGATCTTCCCGGACAAAAAGAGGAAAAACAACCCGAGATCGGCGATATTTCCGATGACTCTGTTCGCATGTATCTGCGGGAAATTGGCCGTATTCCCTTATTAACTACCGAAGAAGAAATTCGCCTTGCCAAGCGTATTGTTCAAGGTGATGAAACCGCTAAAAAACGACTCGCCGAAGCCAATCTCCGGCTCGTCGTTTCCATCGCTAAAAAATACATCGGCCGCGGTTTGTCTTTGCTTGATCTAATCCAAGAAGGAAACACCGGATTACTGCGCGCTGTGGAAAAATTTGATTATCAAAAAGGTTTCAAATTTTCCACCTACGCTACCTGGTGGATCCGCCAGGCTATCACTCGCGCTATTGCCGATCAGGCTAGAACTATCCGTATCCCTGTCCACATGGTAGAAACCATCAATCGCCTTATCCGCGTCCAAAGACAACTCGTTCAGGATCTCGGTCGCGAACCTCTTCCCGAAGAAATCGCCGCTGAAATGGGTATCGAAGTTGATAAAGTTGAAAATATCTTAAAAATATCTCAAGAAACAGTTTCTCTCGAAGCGCCCGTTGGCGAAGAAGAAGATTCCCGTCTCGGCGATTTCCTTGAAGACAAAGACAGTATGTCTCCCGAAGAGAACGCTATTTATCAGCTTTTGAAAGGCCATGTGAGCGAATTCCTTCAGTATCTTTCTCCTCGTGAACAACGCATTCTCAAAATGAGATTTGGTTTAGAAAATGGCAAGACACATACTTTAGAAGAAGTCGGCAAAGAGTTTGGCGTCACTCGCGAACGCATTAGACAAATTGAAGCCAAAGCCTTGCAAAAATTGAAAAAACATGAAGCAAGTCATAAATTAAAAGATTATCTCATGAAATAAGATAATCTTGGGGGAGGTCAATGTCGGTCTCGCTTCTTCAGGAATCAATCCTCGACGGATCAGATTATAATCAATTCCACACTAGCCTCGCCCAATCTTTGGTTGAGAAGAAATTTCCCGCCGCTGTCTTCGAACCATCTCCAACTGGGTGGAATCAACTCGATTTCCTCGGTCCAGTTTGTCGCGCTTTCTCACTTTCCAAACATCTCGACTCAATCATTAACTCAACTGTCTTGTACAGTTCGCCCATGTCCGCCCTCCCCTTCATGGAAGAAAAAACCAAACACGTCATTCACGTGCCTTATTTAGCCGAATCCCTTGTAAGAGCCATCAATCGCCCTGAATACGGAGAAGAAGCTCTAGTTCTAAAAAAATATCTCGAAGAAACTCGTCTTTCTGGTGTCAATTTCGACAGCTCTAAAGATGAATATTACCGTCTGATCAAAGAATCCGAAGAGATCGTCTGTCAAAACGAAAAATATACTTTTATTGTCCCCAATCGAGTCGTTAAAGAAGATTTAAACAAATATTATAATGTCGCCCCTCATCGCGTCACTGTTATTCCCTATGGCATAAATAATAATTGGCTAAACCAAAACCAGCCTTGCTCAGTGTGCGACCGCTATTTTGCCGATCTAAAGTTGGACACCCCGACCCTTATTTGGTATGCTTCTCTTCATCATGGTCTAACCGACTTTTTATCTCAAGGCGTTGACCGGATCTTGGAAACTTTTCAACGCATCCGCGAATTACAAAAAATAGTCATCCTCGATACCAACGACCCTGCGTACAAACCGCTCTTCCAAAAAAAAGCCGCCATTGTTATTGAAAATCCTTCTCCTGAACACCTTCCTCACTTATTCCACCGCGCCGGCATTTTTGTTCAAACCGCCAGATACGAAACCCGCAACCTCCCTATTATACAGGCCATGGCCTCATCTTTACCAGTCGTCTCTTTTTCTGTCGGAATGGCTGAAGATTATATCGAAACTGGTAAAAACGGCTTCCTTGTCCAAAACCTCATCCAATTAATTGCCAAAGTTGATTTTCTGAGAAATAATTCTCTCAAATCAAAAGAAATCGGACATAATTCTTACATTGTCGCCAAAAACAAATTTTCCATCGACAAAAGCCGCGATCATTATGAAAAATATTTCAATTCCATAATTAATCTCTAAACAGACTCTGAAGTTAAATAGTCCAACGTTTTCCCAGCATGATCTTCTGCCTTGGCATTATTTATCACAAGTGTTACTATTCCTTCTTTATTCACAATAAAAGTTGTTCTGCCCACTCCCCAGTGTTCCTTCCCGAACATCGTTTTCTGCATCCACACTCCATATTTCTCCGCAATCATATGATCCAGATCACTAAGAAGTGGGAATGGTAAATCAAATTTTCTGATAAACTGCTTATGACTTTTAATATTATCCGGGCTAACACCAAACACTATTGCTCCACTATCTAAAAGTTTTTCATACAAGGACTTAAACCCGATCGCTTCCAAACTGCAACCTACCGACCCATCTTTCGGATAGAAAAAAAGCACGATATTCCTACCCCTAAAATCCTTTAGAGATACCAGTTCGCCTTCGCTCGATAATAACGTAAAATTTGGTGCCTTTTGGCCTAATAATTCGCTCATATTATAGCCATATAATAGCACTTTATAAAAATAATGAAATCTAGCTAACTTTTTATAATAATAATCTCTTGCTCACTATAATTTCCTGCCTCGTCGTAAGCCCTCACCTTAAGCCTGTAAGAGCTTGGTGGGGTTAGCCTGAATGTCCAATACCGCACAATAGTGCTATCATTTTCGCTGGCGGCTAAGACACCGTTTATATACAATTCAATTTTACTAATTCTAATATTATCCGTTGCCTCCGCCTCAATCAAAAGATCGCCCTGCTTCCACTGATATTCTTGGCCTACAGGACTTTTAATACTAATAACAGGCTTCTCCGTATCCACCTGACCTTCATTTTTTACAATTATAGTAATATTTTTCTCGCTCTGCCGGATATTATCATAAGCTACCGATCTCAGAATATGATTACCATTAGTATAACTGTTAGTATTAATAGATGTTTCATAAGGACTTGATTGATCTTCAGATATTTTCTTTCCATCAACATAAAACTCTACCTTCACAACATTTTTATCATCCGATGCAGCCGCCGCGAAATTAATAACCCCTGATACCGTAGATCCATTCTTGGGATTTATGATTTCTATAACAGGTGGATTATCTGGAGTCGAAGTAACTGTACCCCCTGCTGGGAGTACTGTCGTCAACCAGTTTTTAATATCCGGTTGACGAGGATTTCCATGTGTCTCACTCATTGCATGATACCCATACTCTGAAAAACTATATGAATAATCCTCGGCGATTATTTCTGCGTCGCAATTTTCCCACCCCAAGCTATAATCCACCGCCGTGTTATTTTTCAATAATCCTCTAACTTCATAGTAACTATCCGGAAATCTTGTGCCAGATAAAAGTTCCCACTTCATCCATTTATAATAGAGTGTATAATGATGGCCATACTCATGTGAAAAAACTAATTTCATATAATCATTAAAGTATGGATCGTTCTTATAATAAAAAATATTCAAGCTGATATAACCAAAAGCTCCCGTTATTGTCCCTTTGTTATCCAAAGTGTAAGACCCTGCATATTGACCAGCCCAACCACTATCTCCCGCGTCTACTGCCTTGATTGCGTAAAGAGAGGAAATCTCTTCTCCCCATTTTAATTTTGTTCCCAAATAGTTTTTTATAGCTGACCCAAGATTTGGATATTTGCCCGTCTCATCGATATATCGTATGCCCTCTGGCGTGTTTCCCCCTGAACCCATCGCCGCGATTTTTTGTAATTCCGATGAATTAACATTTCCTTCGCTAACTACAATTGTTTTTGTTCCGTTTTTATTGGTCGTAGTTTTCCCTGATATTGCTTTAGATGGAACCGCCGTTTTTGGTTTAACTGGAGATTTTTGAGGCTGCTCTTTAATTTGTTGCATTATCGGATTAGGCTCTACTACCGTCGCCGTAATCTCCGGCTTTATTTCAATTACTTCCTTAGCCGGAATCTTTTTATCACTTTTTCTCGCCATCCCGGCCAAATTTAACTGAAAACTATATATACCAACTGCCAAAATCCCTAAAAATAATATAGCTGCGATCCCACTGAGCAGCTTCCGATTTTTCTCTAAAAATTTTTCTAGTTTGTTCAAATCTTCCCCTAATTGATTAAACAATCTTACATTTATCTTAGTAAAAACAATATCACTTGGCAAATTTGAGTCTTTAACACTATAATAATTATAAGCCTTAATCGGTCGCTGCGGTGTATTTTAACTATTGTCAGGAGGGAATAGTATTACCCCATCTTTGAATTTTTGTTGTCTCATTCGCCAAGGTTGTACCTGGAACGATCAGAGCTATAGCGAACAACGCACAAAGCGCTAAGGTTATTAATTTACTTCTCATCTTATCCACCTCCTCTCTCGCATTAATATTTTATCAGGCAGATATTTGATACAAATATCATTTAAGTAAAAATCACCCGCCGCCCCACACCCATTTTTTTATCATTTTTAACAAAACCTACAAAGAACTTGATGCTAAGTGGCTAGCTTTTAGTGGCTTATTAGCAAGAGCTGGCTCATTTAACTGTTAATTGACATTTACAGGTAAAAAGGCTATTCTATTAACTGTATTTACATTAATGATGAGATCAAAATATGCTGCCTACTACAACCACCACAACAAAACCAACCCCGGAAGATCTACAAAAAATATCCAACCTGATTTTCAGGGGGGATCTTAATACTTCTGAGTATTACCAAAAAAAATATCCTCCCCGAAAATTAGCCCAAGACTCTTTAGTCACCAGGATCGCCCCCAGCCCCACTGGCTTCATGCATATTGGTGGGATTTATGCCGGATTAATATCTGAACGTCTCGCTCACCAATCAAAAGGCCTCTTTTATCTTCGCATTGAAGATACCGACCAAAAACGAGAAGTAACCGGCGCCACCAACTTAATTGTAAATTCTCTCTCTGATTACAATATTACTATTGATGAAGGACAAGTTTCCGAAGATCATGAAAAAGGTCAATATGGCCCCTATAAACAAAGTGAACGCAAAACAATCTATCGCACCCATATCAAAGAATTAATATTAAAAGACAAAGCCTATATTTGTTTCTGTTCTACAGATGAGCTTGACACCATCAGAAAAACTCAAGAAGTCGCTCATCTTAGAACTGGATATTATGGACAATTGGCCAAATGGCGGGATGCTTCCGCTGATGAAGTAATATCCCTTCTCAAGCAAGGTATTCCCTATGTCGTCCGTTTCAAATCTTCAGGTAGCCATTCAAAAAGAATTATCTTCGACGATCTTATCAAAGGACATCTTTCTCAGCCTGAAAATGACGTCGATGTAGTTTTAATGAAATCCGACGGCCTCCCAACTTATCATCTCGCTCATATTGTTGATGACCATCTTATGCGCACAACTCATGTTATCAGGGGAGACGAATGGCTTTCTTCTGTCAATCTTCATCTCGAACTCTTCCATTCCTTCGGCTGGACTCCACCGCAATACGCCCACATTTCGCCAATTTGTAAGCAAGAGGGCAATTCTCGTCGTAAACTAAGCAAACGCAAAGACCCTGAGGCCAATGTCGCGTATTATGACCAACAAGGATATCCCAAAGAAGCGGTTATAGACTATCTCCTCAATTTAGCCAATCCCAATTTTGAACCTTGGCGAAAAAATAACCCAACAAAATCAAACCAGGAATTCCCATTATCATTCACCGACCTTTCAAACAATAGTGGAGCTCTATTTGATCTGGTTAAACTGGCCGATTTTTCTCGCGATCACATTTCTACCTTGTCAGCTCAAGAAGTTTATGATCAATCCCTCGCCTGGGCAAAAAAACATGACCAACCATTTGCCCGCCTCATCGAAGAAAACCCTCATTATACCAAATCTATCTTAAACATCGAAAGACAAGGCGATAACCCTCGCAAAGATCTTGAAAAATGGTCCGACCTTCCTACTCAGATCGGCTATTTTTACGATCAGATTTACAAAAATCTTACTTTTGACAAAGTGATCCTAGATAAAGTCGCCCCCGACCTCCCCAATATTATCAATGATTACATTTCCATCATGAATTTTTCCGAGACAAAAGAGGAATGGCTCGATAAGCTAAGAAACATCGCCGAGGGCAACGGCTATGCTCCCAATATCAAATCTTTCAAAAACAATCCCTCAAAATACAAAGGTCATTTTGGTGATGTCGCTATGATTTTAAGAGTAATATTGGTCGGAAAAAATCAGTCCCCGGATCTCTATGAAATAATCAATGTTATGAGAAAAAATAGAGTCCTTGACAGACTTATAAATTTTTCTCTTTAAATTTTCGCCGCTAACTTATCTTTACTTATTTTAATTACAAATTATACCATTTATCTTAAAACCCGCTGACTAAAGCCGATATATCTCTAATTACAGCAGAATCTTCCTTTAAATCTCCACCTTCCTTAGTCATAACACAAAGCAAATATGGAGAATTCTTCTTGTAAATAATACCACAGTCATGAAGCTCCCTCTCTGCCACCTTGCCACCTTGGAAATAACTTCGGAGCCCAAATTTATGCGCGATAGTCGTTTCATCAGCAATCCCTGCCTTTAGTCCATCCTTAAAATCAGTTTGTGTTAACAATTCAAGAGCTTTCTCAGAATAATCCTTTTCCAAATAAGTCCCATTATATAGAACCCTTAAAAAATAAGAAAAATCCTTCGCTGTGATAAAATCAGGATTTTCGTTCAGATCTTGCGGAATATTAATTTTTAAATCAGAGTAAGTCGATTCTAAAATCTTTTTGTCTATTTTCGCAATTTCATCTGTCAGAGTAAAAAATGCATTATTGTCTGAATATTTTATCATTAACTCGATCAAATATTCAATAGTATACGATTCTCCGATTTTCGCAAATTCCCTAGGTTTAATTTCTTGTCTTGTATTTTGGTCTGAATCCAAATTAATTGTCAGTTTCTTTTGTAAAATATCAGGATTATCTTTAGCCATATTATAATAAGCAATCCTCACCGGAATCTTGTTTAAACTTGCTGGCGCATAAAATTCATCCGGATTTACCGTAAAACTCTTTCCCGTTTTGAAATTTCTATAATAAACCGATGTCTGTTTTATTTTGCCCTGTTGTATATTTTTATCTATTAAACTTTTGACCTTGCCAGAGTAAAGCTCGGTTTTTTCGTCTGTCTCATCTGTCGCATCACAGACCAGTAAAGGATCGATGTATTTGTAACCGCTTAATCGCAAAAAAGTCGAATTGTTTTCAATTCTTCGCTTTGCATCCCCTTTGGCTATCCATCCACACAAAAAACCTATTCCTAAGATGTTAATATTATTTCAAGAATAATATTAACATCTTTTCTTTTCATAGTACTATGTATTTTACAACGTAAAACTCATATTGCCAAATAAACGCTAATAATAGCCCCAAAAATCATTATATCCGTATCCATCGTACACACTATAACCAAACCCAAACCGACCATATCTCTCATAGCCTACTGGGGAATTATTAGGTAGCCTCGGTTTAAAATTATAATAACGATCATGCCCCTCAAAATATAAAATCCCTGAATATTCTCAATATAAA
The DNA here is from genome assembly GCA_964482785.1 of uncultured Candidatus Saccharibacteria bacterium. Classification (GTDB taxonomy): domain Bacteria; phylum Patescibacteriota; class UBA1384; order VFKW01; family VFKW01; genus CAYZYR01. The sequence goes on from CAYZYR010000027.1 coordinate 10,313, forward strand.
ACGGATCCTGTAAATATAGATGCGGACAATTATAATTTAGTACCCAATCCCCGTCATTTTCTTCAAAAAAGAATATGAGAACCTTTTTGGCTATAGTATGATGATTTATTCCAAAAAGAAAAAATGGGTTTAAGCAAATTAAAAACCACCCTCAACGACCCATTTTAAATTTAGAAAATTATTTACCAAGTGTCTTCAATATCTCTATCAACTTTTCTGGTCTAAAATTTTCTCCGTCAGTAGAACGAATTGTCAGCAAAACTCCATTATGATCATAATACAGACAAAAATTAGTCGGTTCCTCCGCCAGCTTTCCATTGTATTTTGCTGCTATTGCCCCTGGTTTTCCTAAATAGTCAAAATAAGCCACTCCGTAGTCAGAATTATTTTTCAAACCATCAATCACATTATAAAAATTTATTACCGAACCTTTTGTCTCCGTCATCATTCCTTCATTTATGTCCAATATATATATTTTCTCTCCAACAGTTTTTCTGTACTGTTTCGCAAAATAATTAGCTCCCGATTTATCTTGACCTAAACTATAAGAACTCGGGATGAGATTTTTTGTTTTTTCTCCAGGCAACATCAATCCTTTTATCTCTTTCTCATCAAGCGGAATAACTAAGCTATCAAACTCCTTCCATTTACTTGCATATTCTATTTTCTTTGTCGACTTGCCTTCTTGTGTCTGTTTTTTCTCGCCTCCTACTAGAAGATATCCGCCAACCCCTAGTCCGCCCAACACAATAACAAATAGAGCTATTACAAAAATGTCTCTAGATTTATTCTTCAACTTTGATATCGATTTTTGATTATCGTCTATTTTTTCCACTAACATACAAGACCTCCTTTATATCAATAATAAGCAAATATTCTAAAAATTTCCACTAATATACCGGGTCAAAACAGCCAACAGAAGGAGTTATGTATACATCGTACGGCGTTCTTGAGTAGTAGCAAGGTGGCAGGTACCTCAAAAACAAGACAAACAGTTATGGCCAACATAGAAATAATAATGATTTTTGTTTTGCGGCCACCCGAAATATTTTTATCTGGTTGCTGATTAGTTGTCGTGGAGAAATTGCCCTGTTGATTTGGGATTCCATCTTTTTTGTAATTTCCTTGTTGTGGAAAATCTATACAAACTCCTTTCTCCACT
>CAYZYR010000028.1:0-10531 GCA_964482785.1 uncultured Candidatus Saccharibacteria bacterium
GCCATATACCCCTTGACAAAAGCCTTCTTTTGTGCTATAATAACTTGTCAAGATGCAGAAGCGTTTTGGTCGGGCAAGAGCCTGTTTAATACCTTAAAATTCAAATATCAGCGCCTGCGTGGGCAGAAAGAGGATTCTGAAATGAAAAAAATTGCTTTTTTATCCATAGCTTTGTTCGCCGTTCTGGCGATCTCCTCTATTGTTTTTGCTCAAGAGGTCGAAGACGATGTCATTGACCTCTCAGGGACACCTCAACCTGAGGTGCGAGTTCCTCAAGTTCTCGCCCCGACCCCGGCTACCCCAGCTAGCACTTACGGTCCATCGATCCCCACTGGCAGAACACCTATAATCGTTCTGCCTCAGATCGCTGAGCCGCACCGTTCCTATGTTAAGGGTTTGGCCGGGTTGGCCATCAACGGGACCAAAAACCCGTTGTGGACACTGCCTTCCGAAGTCGAGTGCCAGTGGGTCAAAACCCTGGAAACTTTGAAGGCTATGGGGCAGTGTGACCTCGACCCGACATCCGTCAGAATCTTCGACGAATGTCAAGCTCCTCGCCTGGCCTTAAAGATCGACTCAGTCGAGGTTGGCGAATCCGCCAATGCGCTCGCCTGGGACGATCCCCGCTGGTCAGGGTGGTGGAAAAGCAACCGGAATATGTTCGACAACCTCTCCGGTCGCTACAGCGAGCAAAATGTGGTGGTCAGAATGACCGCTACCCTCCAGTCCATCAGAACCAAGGGGATGTTATTTAACTCAGAAGGCGTCCAGTACGTCTTCAACGGTGTCGGTGAAGCCAAAAACAAGACCATCGACACCACGATCTTTGGCAAAACAAGCGCCAAAGATCCAGACACCACGCTGACCCTCGCCTACAAAAAAGCGATGGTCAGCCTCATCGCCGACATGAAAAAGCAACTCAAAGATTGCAGCCTTCAGTAGTCGGCGACACGATCCGAACCCAAAAGGGCCGCGATTTCCATCGCGGCCCTTTTTACATTCTTTAAATTACTCTTGGATCATAAACCTGATCTTGCTGAGGAGTCGGCTGACCTCCCGGCGCCTGACCTCCTGTACCGTCGCTTTCACCTGAATTAGGCGTCTGATTTTGATTACTTCCTCCGCTACCACCATTTGGTACAGGATTTGGTTGGGGCTGAGGATTACCCCCAGGGGCTTGTCCGCCCCCTGTATTACCGCCTGGACCAGGCGGAGTAGTACCACCTCCCGTCTGGCCGCCAGTACCATTTCCACCTGTACCGCCACCTATCGTTCCACCTGTTGTCACTCCGTCACCCAGTTCTCCCCCTACTAATCCTTGAGCCCAATTAGTAATAGAAAAAGCCAGCATAATCACAATAATTCCGACAACAGTATTTACTATGCCCGTTCTCGCCGATGTTGCTTTGGCAGAGTCACCGCCAGCTGTAATATATTGAATACCGGCGTATATCAAATACAGTACTGCTAAAGCGCCTGCGATCACATAAATACCAGTTAATATAGTATTAACCATTGTGCCAAAACCAACCACTCCAACCGCCCCCGCATCAATTTTCAGTGAATCAACAGATCCGCTACTAGCTAGCGCTTTCAAGATCATTATCCCTCTTTATTTTTTTAACCAAGTCCATTACTAACTAACTGCATTGCCCATGTTGTAACAGAGAATGCAAGCAAGATGACAATAATGCCGATAATTGCGTTCACAATACCCGTTCTCGCTGATGTTGCTTTGGCAGAGTCACCGCCAGCTGTAATATACTGAATACCAGAATAAATCAAAAATATCACCGCCAAAGCCCCCGCGATTATGTAGACACCATTTAAAATATTGCCGATCAATTCTCTAAAACCCAAAGTCTTACTAGGTGGTGTAATATCTGTGGTACCCATTGCTGCATAAGCTGTTATAACAAGCTTATTAAGTATATCCATTTGTCCTCCCTATGGTTTACCTAAAATTATTAAATTTTTTATCCATTGTGTAATACTAAATGCCAATATTACCAGTATAATTCCGATAATCGCATTGATAATAGCTGTTCTTGCCACCATCGCCTTAGTAGCATTTCCTCCTGAGGTTATATATTGAATACCAGCTACTATTAAATATATCGCCACCAAATCACATCACCTGCAATTATCATATTAAAGTACTAAGCCTCTGTCAATAGAAGTTTTAATTTACATTAAAACTCTAAGATCGGCCAATACTCCTCACGTCTCGTCTTCGGATCCTGTTTCAAGTTCGCTTGGAACTGTTCCATCACTACTTAGCACTATTGTGTCCGGGTTTGTAATTTCTTTCGGTGCCGGTTGACTAGCAAATCTTTCCCAAATAAAACTGACGATAAAAAATGACAAAATCATTATTACGGTGCCTATAACAGCATACGTCAGCCCTTTCTTTGCCGCCGTTACCCTAGACTCATCGCCAAAGGCAGTAATATATCCATAAGCGTTAATTATAATATACAGTACAGCCAAAAAACTGCCGAATAAAAACATCAGTTGGATCACCTTGCCCATTTTTAATACAATATCCAAAGTCGAAACGCCCTGAGGAATAGTAAATATATCATCAAATATATCACTCATTAAACTCCCCATTAATAATAATCTCTGCTATCCAGCTTACTATTGAATAAGACAAAATCATCACAATCAAACCTGTCACCGCCCAAGTCAAGTTTTTCCTCGCCTGGCCAGCTTTAGCACTATCACCGCCTGCTGTGATATACATAATCCCACTGTACACGATCGCTATCACCGCCAGCACACCTCCGATCTCAAACAAAAGCTCCAGAATCCCCGTTAAAGTCGAATCAATGTCACCAAAACCCCAAAAATTCGGTAAATTAACTTCTAAATCCTTCATATCAATTTCACCTCAGCAATGTGGTTATACTGCTAGCCGCTTTTTCAATCGCAGTTTGCGGCGGCTGATTATATCTTACAACATCTCTTATCATCGTTAAGATGTAGGTGTCATACTTCAACCAATCAGGCTTATAAACCGATTTCGCCTTATAAATCTGGCCATCAATTTTATTAGCGTTTTTGGGTGCCTGTAGATTTCTAGTGATAATAGGATATCTTTGCGACGACTGTAAATATCTATCCACATATTTCTCATCAAAAAATACCGAATTTATCACCGTCCAGGACGCCGCCCCATATTTACTATTGCGATTTACACAATATGACCAATATTTCATAAAACCGTTTGGACTAGTCGTTTGTCTAACCTGTGGAAGAGGATATATTTGGTAACCCAATGTCGGCACTACCTGTTTAATATACGAGTCTCGTGAAGCATAATCAATCATCACCGCCAATTTGCCGTTTATAAACATATTCATCGCGCTCGGCATTGACTCATTCCAGGTATAAACACTACTCGAAGGATTGGCGAAACTTGTGTAAAGCTTCAACGCCTCCGTACCCAAATAAACATTAGAGTCATTTTGGGCTGTTTGAGGCAAATGGAAAGTAGCAGACTTGCCATCAGATGTAGTAAACTGCGTCCCGTTCTGAAGCATCATTAAATACAAAATATCTTGCGCGTACTCAATATTATTTTCTGTACCAAGAGCCGCTCCCGCTGTCTCAATATTATTACCATTTTTAACCGTTACCAGTTGAACTAATCTTTGCAATTCATTCCAATTAGTCGGATATCTCCTCAAAATATCTTCAGAGTCGGTGCCGATATTAATATCCGCTTTCCTGTATCTAGAGAGGGTACTCGACAGAATATCCCTATTGACATACATAACCAGAGGATCACTCGAGATCGGCACCCCATAAATATCTTTATCTCCACCCACCATTTCATCTCCTACAACAGGGGGAAATAAAGCTTTATAATCCTTTATGCTATCGCTATACCGGGATTCCGAAGAGGGCATAGGATACAGCTTAGTATAATGCTTTGGGACCCAATCATTTCTCATCATCAAAATGTCAGGTCCTTTGCCGGACGCTATATCATTGACCAAATCATCCTCATAAGTATTAGGATCCTTCTCAATAATATCCAGAACCATATCATATTTTTCTTTTAACTGTTCCGCCATCGGCGCATATGATTCTTTGTCGCCGATCGGAGTCCACATTGTCAGCGTTACCGCACCGGCTTGTTTTAAGCATTCTTCTCCGCTACAGGCTTTCTTACCTCTAGCTCCAAAAGATAAAACAAAAATCACCACCACTACCGCTAGCACCGCTCCCAATATGATAAAAATTTTTTTATCGCCCATAGCCCCTCCAAGAGGATTATTTTAGTCTTTACCAACTAAAGTTTTCTTTTCACTAATTAATTTTTCCATATAATCAATCATACCGGACGCCAAATCTTCCCTTTTCATCAGATAGTCCAGATTTGCCTTAAAATATTCCAATTTATCCCCGCAGTCATAAAATCTACTATTTTCAATCACCTTGGCAAACACCGGATAACCTCTTTTAATCATCTCTTTCAATCCATCCGCTAAATAAATCTCCCCCGAATTATCCGGCCTCATCTGCTCAAAAACTTCCATTATCTCAGGAGTAAGAATATATCCGGACATAAACGCCACATCAGAAGGCGCCTTCTCCGGACCCGGTTTTTCAATTATATCATCCAGACGATACAACCCCGCCTCGATCTCCCGCCCCTTACCATAACCATATCTTTTATAATCTTCTGGTCGATTCTTAATAAGCGACCCAATAATACAACCCTGGTGTTTCTCAAAAGCCTCTATCATCTGCAAAACATGGGGAGGATCCGACGACATAAAATTATCGCCCCAAAGCACCACAAAAGGCTCATTACCGATCACTTCCTTTGCACACAAAATGGCGTGTCCATTGCCAAGTTGCTCTTTTTGTCTAATGTACGTAAATTGTGCCATATCAGATATAGCACGAATTTCTTTTATCTCTTTCTCTCCCCCTTTTTCTCTTAACTGATGTTCAAGTTCAAAATTATAATCAAAATGATCTTCAATCGCCCGCTTATTTGCCCCAGTAATGATAATTACATGTTCAATTCCCGCCATCACCGCCTCTTCTACCACATACTGAATCACCGGTTTATCAACAATAGGCAACATTTCCTTTGGAGAAGCCTTAGTAAAAGGTAGAAACCTAGTACCGTACCCCGCCGCAGGGATAACCACCTTTTTGATTTTCATCTATTCCTCTTTCGCACGCAAGGATTATTCAGCTTTCACCTTCAAAACGCGAGTCTTTGTTTTCTCCTGTTTAGGAATAACAATGGTCAAGATTCCATTTTTCAATGAAGCTTCAGCTTTATTTGCATCCACTGCTACCGGCAAAATGTATGACCTAGAAAAAGCACCCCAATAACATTCTTGAACAAAATAAGTGTCTTTTTGAGACGGCGCCTCATCTTTTCTCTCACCTTTAATTGTCACTACTTCATCGGTGATTGAAATTTCTAGATCATCGCTTGAAACCCCGGCAATAGGAGCTTTGATAACAATATTATCCTCTGTTTGAAAAGCGTCTATCGCCAACTGACCCTCATACTCTTCTTCGAGCCAATCACTTGTCTCAACAGATGCGTTTTGCGATGATTCCTTGGATGTCATAAACCCCTCCATACTATTAAAAAATTACCTATTTCAATTATAATCTATGATAAAGGAGCGTCAAGTGCAAACTAAATTATCATCCGTCCTAAACTCTTTTCTTGACCTGATCTACCCTAAATTTCGCCTTAATTGCAAACAAGAAGGCTCCTGGCTTTGTTCCCAATGCCACAGTAAACTCATTATAAGAAAAGAGCAAATCTGCCCTTTCTGTCAAAAAATATCTCCCAAAGGCATTTGTCCAAACTGCCAAAGAAAACACTTCCTCTCCGGTAGTTACATCCTCGGCTACCATAAAGATCCTATCTTAAAAGAATTAATACACTTTCTAAAATACGAAAATATTAAGGAAATATCACCCATTCTCTCTTCGCTTCTCTTAGAGAATATCAAGCCTGACACCTTGCCCAAAAAATGCCTCATGATCCCTGTTCCATTATCAAGACAGAGAAAAAATAGTAGGGGATATAACCAATCCGAATTAATTACCCGAGAATTATCCAAATACTTCCAGCTAGGAATTAACACTAAAAATCTCGTAAAAATCAAAAATACCAAAAGCCAGATTTCCCTTAACTATCACGATCGAATTAAAAACCAGCAAGGCGCCTTTATTCTAAATAACCCTCAAAAAATACAAAACCAAAATATTGTCCTAGTAGACGACGTCATCACTACTGGCGCCACAATAGGGGAATGCGCCAAAATCCTAAAACAAGCTGGCGCCAAAAAAATTTTCCTCATCGCCCTTGCCCACGGCTAAATTAATAATTAAAAAATGCTTTTTATATTGTCATCCCAAGCGAAGCTGAGGGATCCGCATCTTATCCCAAAATCTCTACATAATTTAAGGGGTGCAAAAATAAGCTTGCCATAAACCTATCAAATGGATTTAATATAACAACTAAGAGCAAATTTCGTAATCCAAAATAATTAAAAAACCGGCAGAGGAATAACCTTCACCCTGCTGTATTGCAGAAAAAATTCGTTATAATCTCCCCAATAAGGTATCTGCCTTATTCCTCGGAGGCTCTGTTTTGAAGATGAGAAAGACCCAAATCTTCCAGTATTACCTCTCTCTGGAAAATGCCAGCCGTTTTCCCAACAAACTTAGCCGTAACTTGTACCCGCATATAACCTCGGACTTCTTCAGTGACCTCTGCGAAGTTACAAGCCGCCTTTGAGATCACTTTCTCAGTAGCTGCTGCCGCCTCAATACATAGGCTGTATCCTCCTCGCGCCGCCATATTCACCATCATCCCGCAACAGCAAGTTGCAAGGTATATATGGCCACTTGAGCTGCTCTATTGTTTATCCGCCCCTACATATTCTCCAAATCACCCAGATCGCTAAGGATTATTTCGTCAGCTCTTCGCACAGCTTTCTCTATAACCTGTTGTCGCCAGGCTTCTATCCACATCTGCGCATCCGAATCTCTTATTTCCATTCATTTTGCCTCCGTGTTTGCATTGTTGCCGCCATTTTACTTCATATTTCTCATAAAATCAGCCCCAACAACTTTAAAAATAATCACAAGTATACAAGTATTTTTCTAAAAAATATGTATTGATTAAAACAGGTTAAGGAATTTTAGCGCGCCTGGCAGGAATCGAACCTGCGGCCTTTGGTTCCGCAAACCAACGCTCTATCCGCTGAGCTACAGGCGCAAATAAAAAATAATCTCAAATCTTCGCTTTATTCTACTCGTCCCGCCCAACCTCAACCATCAGCCCCGAAATACTCAATACGAAATACTTTATACCAATTAATTATCCCACAATCTAGCTTGTTTGTCAATTTGGTCAAACCTGTTATTCTCCGCTCTACTCACTCTACTAAACCCACTAACCTCTAACCGCACTCATCTTTAACAATGTCTTATAACTCTTCAAAGACAAAAATACCAGACCCAAAACCACCGGCAGCCAGTAATTAAAAAGTCTATAAGCAATAACGATCATTCCTGATTGCCCCGCTTTCACCCCCAAATACTGCAAATATCCCGCCGTGGCCAATTCCACAAACCCTACCCCTCCGCCTGACGGCGAAAAAATAGAAACCAACCCAGCCACAATAAAACTCTTAATTACTTCCAAAAAACCAATATCCAATTTAAACAAAAAACACGCCGTCGCAAAAATTATCAGATTTGCACAAATCGTTGACATCGCTGATAATAAAACCGAAAAAACTTTCTTTTCCTCAAGCGACAATAACTCCTTTTTCTCAATTCGCCCAAAAATCCTTGGCAAATATTTCTCGCCAAAACCGAAAAAGAGCTCACATCCTCTCTTTGTCACAATAAAATAAGAAAATATTGCAGCCGCTCCTACCATCAACAGAACATAAAAAATATTCACTTCGGCCAAGCTGATGATAAACGGCCCACCAATAGCAAGCATAAAAAGCACATTCGCCAGTATATATAATCCAAAATAAGTCGCCACTATAATCGTGGCCAATTGGTTAGAAGCACCCCTCTTCTTTGCTTGGTAAAAAATGATCGCCGTCCCGCTCATCCCAAAAGTAACAAGCCCAGTCGGAATAGTAATGAGCCAAGTTATTATCGCGTCCTTCAACGAAATTTTTAAATTATAAAGATCAAAAACCCTTTTCAAAAAATAGCCTTGCAAAAATATCATCAAAAAACTTACCGCCAGCCCAACAACCAACCAATAAAAACTGGCCTTCTCTAAAATTTCTCTAAATTGCCAAAAATTAGTCTTGTGGAATAATTGATAAAATATAAAAATATAGGCTGCTCCGCCAACCAGAACTGTCAACAAAACACGCCAACTAACCTTTAATTTCACCTTCAACTCCCGCCTCATAATACTCGTGACAAAAAATATGATAACATAGAAATATACAAAAAACATCTTGCATCATTCTCGCTCGAAATAAAATCGAAAAAATAAATGCTATCCTAAAAATCGCCTCTTTCGCCAAAAGGCAAGGCATAATTGACGAGATCATTATCGTCTCTAACAAATCAATCAGCAAGACCGTCCAAGAAGCCCAAAAGTTTACCAATTCTGTCATAGATCTACCTAAAAACCAAAGCAGAGCTTCAGCTCTCTTATCCAGCATCAAACAAGCCAAATATGAAAATTAAAGTTCTCCTTGTCCCCCTCTCAGATCTCAGTCATCTTCAAAAAAAACAAAAACCCAGCCTATCAAAAACCATCCTGAAAAAACTCAATCTATTCTCTTCCAACTCATCATCTCACCCTTAGTCATCCGATCAACCATTACTAATTCTTCATAAATACCGTCCAAAAGATCATATTTTCCAGCTTCTTCCAAATTCACCCAAACAAACTCATCCGCCTCTTCTTTTTGCAATTCAACCTCGCCCCCAACAAAATCCGCCGTACACGAAATAACCAACGAAGGAGTTCCGTCAGTATGAACAGTCGCTGAACTTGTAACATAGCGAATATTACCAATTTCCAATCCTACTTCTTCTTTCACCTCTCGCCTCAATGTCTGTTCCAACACATTATACCAATAAAACTCCGTATCTTTAGGCAGTTCTAAATAATTTTTTGTTTCCAATCTTCCACCGGGCACAGTCCATTTATTTGGAAACCGTTTTTTACTTGGCGATCTTTTAACAATTAAAAATTTCCCTTCTTTAAGAATAATCGCCGCAATCACTAATTCATGTAAATATTGATTATCCATATTTAAAAACTATAATCAAACTGTTAGTTCATCTAAGGAATTTCTCAGCTTGTTATAATATATTAAATCCAACAACACAAACCACCATCCTGAGTCACATCCGTCAATTGATTGACGGCAAGCAAAGGATCCAATTAACACCAATATTTCCCAAATCCAACAAATGGAGAATTCCCATGCAAATAAAAACCTTTCTACAATCATTTCTTATCATCATCTTATCCATTACTTTTGGCGTCATTATCGGTCCGCAAATCACCTCGCAACTCAAATCCGCCACCCTCTCAAATCCCCAAGGTAAATCTCTCCTTTCCACTATCGAAACTACGTCAAACAACAATACAACCACCATTTCGGGCGATCTAGTAAAAACCGTTTCCTCCTCTTTGCCTTCTGTTGTTACCATCAAAGAATCAAAAACCTCTACCAATTATTATTACCAATTCAACCCCTGGAATCCCTTCGGCTCATACAAACAAGTTCCCGAGACAAAAACCCAAGAACAAAATATCGGTAGCGGATTTATCGTAAAATCTGACGGTTATGTTGTAACTAACAAACACGTAGTATCCGACGAGAATGGTACTTATAGCGTCATAGCCAACGATAAAAAAGAATACAAAGTCGAAAAAATATACAAAGACTCTTCAAATGACCTCGCCGTTCTCAAAATTCAGGTCTCAGGACTCCAACCCATCACCCTCGGAGACTCTTCCAATCTCGCCCTCGGTCAAGATGTCATCGCCATCGGCACACCCCTCGGACAATTCACCAACACAGTCACTCGAGGCATTGTATCTGGACTAGGCCGTGGCATTACCACCGGTTCCGCTTACCAAGGTTATGTTGAAAAATTAGACAATGTCATTCAAACAGATGCCGCTATCAATCCCGGGAATTCCGGCGGCCCATTAATTAACTCCGAAGGTCAAGTTATCGGTGTTAATACCGCTATTGCCTCCTCCAGCCAAAACATCGGCTTCGCCATCCCTGTAAATGTCATTAAAGATTACCTCAAAGAAATCAAAATCTAAACAACCCACATTCGTCAATAAATTTCTGCCTGATATTCTCAGCCATCTCAAATCCATCACAATGCTTAAGCAACCCTAAATAAGAAGATAAATTCTTTTCTCAATCTTTGTTCGCAAAACTGTATGATGAGGCAACACAACATAATGGTAAATACCCAAAAATTAGACAAAAAGTCTCCGTCTTAGTAGGACTAAACGACAAGG
>CAYZYR010000029.1:0-10291 GCA_964482785.1 uncultured Candidatus Saccharibacteria bacterium
ATCTGACAACTAAAGCTCGAGGCAGGAAAGGTGGCATTTCTATATTGCTCTAGCATAAATCATATCCAAGTTGACATACATCAAATCTTTGATTATATATATCTCATCTGCGAAATAATGCAGGATCCAAGGAGGAAATGAGAAGTTGAGGAAGGTATTTTTACTATGTATTGTCGTTCTGTCTGTTCTGATACCAAATGCCGATGCTCTAGCTTCCCGCTGTTCCCGATGTAACAAAAGTCACCGCCCTGAGACTGCTGTAATTCCACTCAAAGCGGAAAAGCCGACAGGCCTCCCTCCGATTGTCGATTATCAGTAATATCATCAACAGATCTCTTCCAAACTGGACGTCGTAAAACTGATTCACTTGCACGGATTCACTGTTGCTACTCTCTGGCAAATTAATAACTATTATTCCTGGGTAACAGATGGTAGCTGCAAGTCCCTACTCAATTGCTATCCGCATCTGTTGTGGATCAGTCGTTCCCGTCTCAGAATTATCTTATTTGAATATGGTATCCCAAAGCGTATTTATAAGACAAGCACTGGCCTAAACGGCGATCGCTACGGGCTGTTTAGTATCTCATGCAAGCAAATACTTCATGTCTCCCATGGACTGGAAGGAGCTGAAGGAGTCGAAATGCCGTACGCGTTCTACGTTAAAGAAAAATTCGGCGCTAGATTTCTTCACGCTTTCAAAGAACTATGGCCTATCGGACACAAGCCAGCATCGCACAGTTGTGCCAGAATGTATCGCCAAGATGCAAAAGACCTTTTCAACTTAGCCGTCACTGGTTTTTATGTTCTGCGGACCCCTTGATACAGCACCGAATATATACCCCTCAACTGTTTAGTATGCCTATCAAATAATCCGCCTATCTGTCACGAATCACAAAATCATCTAGCTAACCAAAGACCATCTAATTCAAAAAAGGCCGCCGATTTATCGGCGGCCTTTTCATTTTCTAAAATCTTACCTAACAAATCCCAACTGCATATACCAGCCTTGTGGCTTTGCGCATGCCGGACAAGCTTTAGGAGCCGAATTACCCTTATGAATATATCCGCAATTCAAACACTTCCAACTTGCATTTTCATCATCAACCTCGTAAAAATCCCCTTTTTCCAGTCGCTCTGCCAACTTTAAATATCTTTCTTCGTGTTTCTCTTCAACTTCGCTTATCTCCTGAAAAACAACCGCCGTCAATTCTTCACCCTCTTCTTCTGCAACTTTCTTGAACTCCGGATACATATTAGAATACTCATAATTTTCTCCGCTGGCCGCTGCTTTCAAATTCTCCGCCGTTGACCCAAGACTATGTATGTCGTAGGTATTTGTCATTTCAACATGACCTTTCATCAACTGATACAATCTCTCCGCATGTGCCCGCTCATTGTCTGCCGTTTCTTCAAAAATTCTTGCTATCCATTCAAATCCCTCGCTTCTAGCCTGACCAGCAAAAAAAGCATATTTATTTCTTGCCATCGACTCTCCGGCAAATGCCTTCAATAAATTAGATTGAGTTTGACTCATTGTTTCTCCTTTCTCTACAATTAAGTATAAAACACATTTAACAATTATTCAAATCTCGTTTGACATCTATAGTCTAAAATCATATGATTAAATTGTCATAATAAGCGAGGGGACTATGGATTTTGATAAAATAATATCGCGTTCTTGGACTATCATTAAAAATAATAAATTTTTATGGATCTTTGGTATGCTGGCAGGTGTTGCTGCCGGAGGATCCGGTTTTTTCAATTCACTCGGAACGTTTTCTTATAAATTAAATGCAGATAAAAAAATAGAAGAAATATTTGGTTCAAAATATCTTAATTCGGTATATCAATCCGTCCTTGAAAAATTACCTAAGGCCTTTGGAATAGATAATAGCAGCCAAACCGCTCCAGCAATAATCAGTAACCCTGCCATCGAGAGTATATTTATTGCCATAGCCCTATTAGTTCTCCTCCTGATTATCATATCCATTTATCTATCTCTTAGTTCACAAGCTGCCATGATTTACGCCGTCGAGAAAATAGAATCTAAAAACAAAACAGAAAATTTCTATAGCTCACTCCAAATTGGTCGCCAATATTTCTGGAAATTCTTTGCCTTCGGTTGGTTGATCTTTTTAATCTTTTTCTTCACCGTCTTACTATTCTTCGCCCCCATAGCCATAGCCTTAATACTAAAATTAGGTATAGACCTTTATATCGTGCTCGGCATTTGGGCCTTTATCGGTTTTTTCGCCATAATAATAATGGCTGTTTATCTTAGCCCCTCTTCTCAATATGCTTATCGATTTATGGCCATGAAAAATCAATCCATCATCAAATCCTTCAAATCAGGTTTATCATTAACAAGACATCAATTTCGAAACACCTTTGTCGCTTGGCTTATCAATATTGGACTAAATCTTGGCTTCAGCATATTCTCTTCCATGGTTACTATTCTATCCGCTCTGATCTTATTCCTGATTGGCTATGGACTTTATTTAATAGGAAATATGCTAGTAGTCTACATCTATACCGCCCTTGCCGGACTAACCCTACTCTTAATCTCCTTGATATTAAGTGGAGTATATACTTCGTTTGTATCATGCTATTGGACGCTTATCTTTAGAGCTACGCGTTATCTCTCGGGTAATAAATAAAGAATAAGGAATACAGATGAATTACTATAAGACAATTTTAGCAAGTTGGAAAATTGTTAAAGAGAGACCTTATTTATGGTGGATGGGGATTGTCGCCGCCCTAACAGGAGGAAGTACTGTTAGACTGTTAAATATTTCCGACCCGACCGGAACAAGTTCCAGACCAAGCCCCATTCATTATGACGGCAGAAACATAACAGACTCAATTCCTCAATCCTTAAGCCTTGTAAAAATTAAAGACAATATAAGTCAGACTATTGATTGGTGGCAAAGCTGGTATCCGAGCAGTTGGCCTTATTTCACTATCGCCATTGTCTTTCTAATTTTGATCTTAGCTTTGGTTATATATTTTTCCCTCTTAGCTCAGGCTGGCCTCATAGTCACCGCAAATAAAGAGCTGGACGGAAATCATCAAAAAGAAAACAAAGTGCTAGGTTATGGTCAAAAAAGTCTAATCAGTTTTCTTACTCTAAAGATAATAGTTATTCTCTTGGTTTCCATATATCTGGGCCTAATCAGCGCCCCTTACTTTGCCGTAAGATCATCGGATCCATCGGCCGCTTTATCCACCTTCTTCGGTATTATAATGATTCTGGGAATTCTACTCCTTTTCCCCCTCTCGCTATATCTAGGTGTCTTAGTCGAATATGCCGCCAGATATATCGTCATTGGCCACATTGGAGTAAAAAACTCCCTGTCTAAAGCTCATAAATTATTATTATCCAACTTTAAAGAATCTTTTTATGGCTGGTTCGCTCAGACCATCCTCACAATTGTATTTAGCGTTATCATTCTCAGTATTTTTGGCTTATGTGTAACAATCCTATCTCTAATTGGACTCATTGTCTTATCTTTGGTTGGCAATATTGCCGCCATAGTTTTTGCTGTTATTTTTGGATTAGCCCTGTTGCTTATCATTTTGTTGTTAGTCGGTTTTACAACATCTCTCCTCTCAATCTATTGGACATCAATATTTAAGAAATTAACTGGAGAATAATATGCCAGAAGACAATACTTCAACAAGCCAGCCTACAGTTCCACCCGTCGAAGTTTCGGAGTCTAGAATTCCTCAAACGGAAACTTCACTATTTGAGGTCGCCCAGCAATCCGAACAGTTGCCTTCGCAACCTCAACCCGCTAATCCGACTCAAACAAATCAAACTGATCCATCTCAAACCAATATTACGCCAGCTAATACTGAAAAGCCTAAAAATAAAAAAACCTTAATTATCATAATATCCGCGATTATGTTATTATTAATCATAGCAGTCCTGGCTTATACTTTCACAGTTCAAAATAACAATCCTCCAACCGAGGAGCTAGATCTAATCAATTAACGGAGAAGAAATGGATCCACAAAACGACAATCTAATCAATTCAAGCCAATCAACTGATACTCAGCTTGATTTCTCTGGTATAACTCCGATTGAGACATCGAGTTTGTCTACTGTCACCGACTCGCCTGAACCAAAGTCTGGCCTGCCAAATTCTATTGTCAACCTTGGACCTGATTTATCTAACTCAGACCCCACATCGAATATCTCCAGTCCATCAGATTCAAACAACGACAATGCTTCAGCTGCAACCCCAGAGGGCCAGTTGGTCGTTGGAGACCCATTGCAGCCTGAAAAATCCTCAGAAGAAGTCCAGTCTGCTCCCGATGGATCAATAGCAAGCAATCCTCTCGATGACTATTTTAAACAAACCGATACCGTCTCCGGAATAGAACCATCTCCAGCTCTTGATTCTCAGACACCTCAATCCCTTGAAACTCCAGAAAAAATCGAGTCGACCGAAGACAAAAAACCAAAAAGACAGCTTACCGTCGAAGAGGAAATGGCCATCAAGGCTCACCGTAAAATGATACTCAAGTGGGTGTTTGTTATCTTCAATTTTCTTGCTATGGCCGGACTTTTATGGTATTATTTCAGGCCAGTATCACAACAAAATCTACCTTATGAACAAATGCAAAACTAACTTTAAGTTTGGAGGGACTCTGTGAAAATGAATAATATTTCTATTGGCATAGGTGGCGAGGCAGGGGCCGGTATTATCGAATCTGGCAATTTATTTACAAAATACGCTCTTTTAAACGGATTAAATTCTTTTGTCTCCAGCGATTATCCCTCTTTGATAAGAGGCGGCCACAATTTTGTTACCGTTCATCTCTCAGTAAAAGAGGTTCGAAGTATATCTAAAGGCATAGATTTATTAATCGCTCTCAATCAAGAAACGATTGATCTCCATAAGTCCGAGCTAAATGACAATGCCGCCATTATTTTTGATAAAGATAAATTTAGCCCGGAAGAAGATAAAAATTACCATTACTTCGGCGTTCCTCTGACCTCGATCGCCAAAGAATCAGGTGCCCCCGACATTATCAGGAACACTGTCGCCATCGGCGTCGCCATCGGCTTGCTAAAAGGCGACTTTTCGATCTTAGAGCAAATAATAACTAAGATCTTCGCTAAAAAAGGCCAGGAAATTATCGATATGAATGTAAAATCTGCCCTTAAAGGCTACCACTTTCTTCTTGGCCAAGGTGAACATCAATTCCCATTTGTTATCGAAAAACAAGAAATCGACCCCAGAAAAATTTTAATGACCGGAAATGACGGACTAAGTATTGGCGCCATAAAAGCCGGTATGAAATTTTCCTCCATTTATCCTATGACCCCAATCACCGGCATTTTAGACTATTTTGCCGCCAAAGAAAAAGATTTTAATTTAGTCGTAAAAGAAGTCGAAGATGAGATTTCCGCCATCATGATGGCTATCGGCGCCGCCCACACTGGCGTCAGAGCCTTAACCGCCACCTCCGGCGGCGGTTTCTGCCTTATGACCGAAGGAATGGGGCTGGCCGGCATGACCGAAACCCCTCTAGTTGTGATCGAAGGCATGCGCGGCGGGCCCAGCACCGGACTTCCCACCAAGAGTGAACAATCCGATCTATTATTTCTAATGAATCCCGGACATGGCGAATTTCCCGTCGTTGTAGTTGCCCCTGGAGATGCCGCCGAAGCCTATTCCGAAATATTTAATGCCTTCAATCTGGCCGACAAGTTCCAATTACCTGTAATTGTCGTTACCGATAAAAATTTAGCCAGCAGCGTCTATACTACCATTCTTCCTGATGATGCTGGTTGGAAGATCGATCGCGGTAAAATAAAAACCGAAATCACCCAAAATGAAAAATACGCTCGCTACCAATTATCTGAAGACGGCGTTTCTCCTCGCGCCTTGCCCGGTACTAAAAACGCCGTTATCCATGCCACCAGCGACGAGCATGATGAGTTCGGTTTCCCTATAGACGATCCTAAAACTCGAAATTCTATGGTCGAAAAGAGATTAAACAAAATAGAGTCTCTTTCCAAAGAATTACCCGAACCAGTGCTCTACGGACCGCCAGACGCCGACTTAACTATTATCGGTTGGGGCTCGACAAAGGGCCCAATCCTCGACGCTCTCGATCAACTTTCCGAACAAGGCTATAAGGTTAATTTCCTCCAAATCCTCTACTTAAAGCCATTCCCGGCTTATACTGTTTCAAAAATTATTGATTCCGCCAAATCCACTCTGATCGTCGAAAATACTGCCACCGGTCAGATCAATCAGATTATCAAACAATTCACCTGTCGCCGGATTAAAAATCAATTGCTAAAATATGACGGCATGCCTTTTACCAGTACAGAAATAGTCGCCGAATCTAAGAAAATAATCGATAGCGCCGGAGGTAAATAATGACTAATATAACACTTGACCAGGATCAGGTCCAAACCGAAGCTGAATCAAAAGAAAAATCGCCAGACATCAATCTAGATAACAATACCAAAATAACTTGGTGTCCCGGTTGTGGAAATTTCAGCATTATCGCTTCTCTCAAATCCGCCATCAAACAAACAAACATTGCCAAAGAAAAATTTATAATTGTAGGCGATGTTGGCTGCTCCAGCAAGATGCCATACTATATCGATCTAAACACCTTAAATTCTCTGCATGGCCGGGCTGTTCCGACTGCCGAAGGCATTAGACTAGCCAATACAGACTTGAACGTGATCGCTATCGGCGGCGATGGTGGGCTATATGGCGAAGGCGGCAATCACATCCTTCACGCTGCTCGTCGAAATATCAATATCACTTTATTAGTTGCAAACAATCAAATTTATGGCCTGACCAAGGGGCAAGCCTCTCCTACCAGCTACAAAGGCACAATAACCGGCGCTACTCCAGGCGGAACCATTGAAACACCTTTCAATCCCTTAGCAATCTCTCTTATGTGTGGAGCTACATTCGTTGCCCGAGGTTTTTCCGCCGATATTCCACAACTAAGCAGTCTTATCTATCAAGGCATCACGCACAAGGGCTTTTCTATTATCGACATATTATCGCCCTGCATCTCATTTAATAAGGTCAATAATTTACAATGGTACAAAGACCACACTTACAAATTAGAAGATGAAGCAAAACATAATCCTGTCAATTTTGAACAGGCTCTTGCCAAGGTTCAGAAAGATTTTGACAAGATTCCCGTCGGCGTCATTTATCAAAAAACCGCTCCAACTTATGAAGAGCAGGTTTCTACTATCGCCGAAAAAAGTCTAATTTCTCAAAATATTGACCAAGTCGATATAACCAATCTTACCACAAGTCTATAACAAATTCTGCCAATCAAAAAATCTGGACCAATGTCCAGATTTTTTGATTGATCTATTCTTTTATTTTCAGTTCTAAATATTCCTGAACAAAAACACTCAATGTTGCTGCTGCTGGTACAGCCAAAAATATCCCGAGAACTCCCAGCAGCCTCCCGCCCGCCAGCATTGCAAAAATTATTATCACCGGACTCAAGCCCACTGCTTTACCCATTATTCTGGGAACTAAAAATTGTCCTTCAAATTGCTGAACAAGTATAAACCAAATTAGAATTACCACGCCTTTCCATGGCGCCAGAAAAAACGCCGCCAACACCGCCGGGATCGCCCCTAGTATCGGTCCCAGGTAAGGAATTACTTCTGTCAGACCAGCCCAAACGCCCAAAGCCAATGTGTATGGCACCCCAAGAGCCGCCAAAATCACTGTGTTTAACGCTCCAACGATCAACATAAGAGATAGTTGGCCTCTTAGCCATGCGCCCATCTTGGCGCTTATTTGCTCAATCATTTTCAAATACATTCCCTTGTGCTCAACCGGAAAATTAGACACAAATTTCGATATTTTGTCTCTTTCAGACAGCAGATAATAACATGAAACTAAAACAGTCAATACTGCCACTAAGCCACCAATAAATCCAACTGTGGTATTGAACACCGTTGTCCCGAATTTACTTATCGTTCCGCTAAGTGAAAAGATCGATTTTTGTGATTCGCTTATGATATTTTCTCCGAATATCGAACTAAAACGATTTAGTAAATCTGGAATATGTCTGGCAAATTCCTGCAACTGAGTAGCCAGTGGTGGAATTATCAATAACCCGGCCGCGATAGCAAAAAGAACAATAATGGTAAACAAGAAAATAATCGCCGTTTTTCTCGACATTTCCTCTTCCCATTTATTTACGATCGGATTTAAAGCCGCAAATAATATTAATACTACGAAAAATAGAATAATTACGTCTCTAATATGAAACAGCAATGCCGCAAAAAGTAGTGTCGCTACCACTTTTAAAATTGTCTTGACTGGAATGTCAATTATTACTTTTTGATTTTCACTCATCCCCACTCCTTTTTATTTCGCCTTTGGAATATAAATATTATCTTGCTTTGTAACGCTCCCGGTAAAATCCATTTGCTCCATCACTCCCCCTCGCCTCTCTAGAGATTCTTTCAATAAACTAGCATCTCCTATCGCCTGAATTTTATATGGCGCTTGGAATGTCTTTTCGTCCCAGCCTGTGGTTGGCGTTATTCTTTTTCCATTTATAGATAAAGCTTCGATCCCAATGTTTCGGAGCGCATTGACCAAATCTGTTATTTGAGTCGCATCAAGTGGAGTACCAAAATTTATCGTCACTCCTGGCCCTTTGACTGCTGATTGGCCCGAAATTATTTTATATTGTCCAGTGGCATTTCTCAATGATTCTTCTGCCGATTTTCTATCTTCCGAACTTTTCTTTAGCAGTTCAGTTTGATCCTGCAATTTTCGCTCTTCTTGTTTTAAATCATCATTGCTTCTTATTAATTCACTTACTTGGAGCGCCAACTCATCTTCTTGCTCCTGTTTAGTCTCAACTCTCAATTTATTATGCAGAAAAAATTGTCTCGACAAAATAAAGCCCAAAATCACCCCGGCTATCAAAATAAAAATCGCATGTTTTCTATTCTTTAGCATTCTAATCGGCTCCTTTGGCATGTTTAAGCAAATAAGAACCATTAAAGGCTTTTATATTAACCCTCCATGATGTCTTTACCTCAAGAACAATTCCGCTACTCTTATTCCTCTTCCATAAATCAGCAAGTAATTTGTTCTCTTCGATCGCCTTTTTAAGTTTGTAGCTGTCTCCGATTGCTAAAATTGTAAACGGAGGTGCTGTCTTCGTACTGTTTATCAATATCGTATTCACGATGCAGTCTATTGAACTATTTGCCACCACTCTCTCGCCATTTATAGAAATCGCTTCCGCCCCATTTAACCATAAAACATTTACAATATCTCTCAAATCCGCAGCATGGGTAATACTATCAACCGTCCCTATTCCAGTCTCAGCATCATCAAGTTTGATAATAATTCCTGAACCGCTTACATCGGTCAACCCCACCTTTTTTTTTAGTTCCAATGATTTCTTAACTAATTCTTTAGATTGATCTGTATTATTAACACTAGCGCTATCAGCTATCTTTTGTAAGTTGGCTATACTATTTTTCAATTTTTTCTGTTCAGTCGTTAAGTCATTGCGAGTATCTCTTAATGCCAGATATGATGCTATCGGATTGACACTTCTAACTTGGGGCACTTTCCATTGCGCTGTAAGCAAAAGACCCACTCCTATTCCCACAATAATTAATACAGAAAGTAAATACTTATTCTTCATTATAATTAATATACCCTAAACTAAAGATAATTCAAATAACTAAATATCTAAAAAACGCTTAAATACTAAATGCTCGTTGCCAAATGCCAAATACTAATAACTGTTTTTTGTCATCCTGAGGGCTTGCTGAAGGATCTAGACCGACAGACCAAGCCTTTTTGTCTATTATTTATTTTTTAAAATTTATTTATAGCGCCCCCGGCAGGAATCGAACCTACATTTAAGGCTTAGGAGTCCCTCGTTCTATCCATTGAACTACGGGGGCAATATCATTTTTTCATTTGAATTATACCAGATAAATATGGTACAATCAAACAATCATTAGTAAAAACTATCTTAATATTCCGGGGTGTAGCGCAGTTGGCTAGCGCGCAGCGTTCGGGACGCTGAGGTCGGCAGTTCGAGTCTGCCCACTCCGACCAGTACATACAATTCGCATTTTTAATATTTGTTGGAGCTTCGCTCCGGTCGCCTACGGCGACCGTCGCTTGCTCGTTTTTCTTCTTGTAGCCCAGCAAAATGGAGTATTCCGCTTTCCAGTCCCAAGTTGCCTTTTTGTTGAAAAGTTGATGGTTCGTTCCGATTTTTTTCACAAACGATTTCATTT
>CAYZYR010000030.1:0-9137 GCA_964482785.1 uncultured Candidatus Saccharibacteria bacterium
CAACAACTACCCGCTTAAAAGCGCATTACACACAAAAGCTTGACAGTACCAAAACATACTTTGAAAGGATTTCCAGCGCTCAAAAAAGAAGAGAACAAGCCGATATAGAACTTAAAAGGGTCTATAAAACAAGACAATCTTTAATACAAAAAATCTCTCCAGTGTGTATTCGGATGACATCTTTAAAGAACAAAATAAATTACTCGAAGAGCAGATCTCGGCTATAAATGTCGCCCAAAACGATGAATTGATGGTAGATATAACCTTGAAAGAATTACAGAGTTTGTAAAAACAAAGCTATCTGATCTAGCTCAAATTTATATAGAAAGTGATCTAAAACAAAAAAGAAAACTCCTGTGTTTGATATTTTCGTCTGG
This sequence comes from uncultured Candidatus Saccharibacteria bacterium, assembly GCA_964482785.1. GTDB lineage: Bacteria > Patescibacteriota > UBA1384 > VFKW01 > VFKW01 > CAYZYR01. The sequence continues at coordinate 378 of CAYZYR010000030.1, forward strand.
ACTGGTCTGGAACGAAAATCGATATTCGAACACCCAAATTAGTCAATTCTACAGGAGTATTTTGGGAATACAAACTGATAGTATCCCTTTTGGCAGCCTCAACGGGAGTCGAACCCGTGTTACCGCCGTGAGAGGGCGGCGTCCTAGACCACTAGACGATGAGGCCATTTAGTCTGAAGACGAACTTAATCCAAAACAGCAACTTATCCTAAACCAACAAATCCAATAAACACAATTAATTTAATAAAGAGGTATATCTTTATGGCCAAGATAATTTTTGACTGTCTCCACAATCTTCTGAGGAGAGTATACCGTTTTAAGCATAAAACCAATCGTATGAGGAGACGAATCCTTCCTGTAGTCAAAATGATCGTACGCAGTCAAAACAAGTATCGGAATGTCTTTTGTATAAGGATTACTCTTAATAATCCTCATCGCCATAATCCCGCCCTGCTTCGGCAGCATCAAATCCATCAAAATCAAATCAGGATTTTCCTCAAGCGCTTTGATAACCCCTTCTTCACCGTCCCCAGCGCAAACAACATCAAAACCGTCTTTCTCAAAACGGATTCTGTAAAGATTTTGCAACTCTCGATCGTCTTCAACAAGTAGAATTTTCTTCTTTTGAGTCATTTTAAAACTCCTTAACCAAGTTAAATTATAACAAAAAACTCATCGCATTTCAACCTAATGTATTGGCTCACCTATACCAGTACACATTTACTTTTGTTAATGTTGGCTAAATAATACTCATAAGGGGTCAGAAGCGCAAGCGAATCATGCGGTCTCACATGATTGTAAATCCTGTCTTGCTCCGCTAATAGCTCGTTGTGTTCTTCAATGTCTATTGATACATCTTTAATGTCATAAATCTCTTCTCTTGAGGTTCTCTGCATTCTCTCAACCATACCATTAAGCTTCGGTGATCTGGACGGCAAGACAAAAAGAACAATGCCTCTTTTTTGGCATTCTAGCTCAAACTCTTTTTTAAACTCCGATCCTCCATCTATCTGGATTGCCCTTATCTTGAAAGGGAACCTTTCTTCTAAAATATCAATGATCTTTTTAGCTGACCTTGAAGTAATTGTTTTGGCTGCACATCTTGCAGTCATTTTGCTTATGTAATCACAAGCAGTGAATTGATAGCGTTTCTGGCCTGGCAATGGAAAAACATGAACGGTATCAATTTGAATCAAATCGCCGGCAAAGATCGGTTTGTAATTCCAATCTCGTAGCAAAGCGTAAAAACGCTGTTTTCGCCTTCTCTTGCCCTTCTCTATCCTGGCTATTACAATTGGCGGCTCTTTAAGTAGTCCTCGTTCTCTAAGACGCGTTAAAGTTCTGCCGACCGTAATGATTGTTGTATCGATTCCTTCTCTATCGATGATTTTCCAGATCTTCTTTTTGCCCCAACGAGGATATTCTTCTCTGATTTCTTTTACTCTTTTTATAATGATCGGATCTGTTTCCGGCTGTCTGACTTTATGGGGCGTTCGACTGATTTTGTCATCCTCTAAAGAAAGAAGATTGTAAGGATTGTATCTGTTTTTCCACCGATAGAAAACGCTTGGAGCGATGCCGAAATGACGGCAAGTTAGTCGAACATTACTTCCATGTTTTTTATTCCAATCCATCCATTTCAATCTTGTTTTTGCTTCTTTTGAAAGCCTGGGGATCTTGCTTAGTTTAGTTGATCCGATGAGGATATTTCCATATGTATTCATGGAACAACCATACCTGTTTTTCATTGCTAATCCAATCTAGCAATGTGTACTGCATCTATCTGAGCCAGTGCACCTAAAAAACTTACTTCTTGGCTTCGATAACCAATGGATAAATTAAGAAAAGATAATTATCAAGCTTTTTATTTACTTCTAAATTATTTTGAACACAATAAAGATCGGCATCATACAGCAAATCCTCGTACCAACCCTCCTCCTTTTCAAAAACTTCTTCAACAGTAATTTGCGATCTCAAAGCATGTCTCATATCAACTCCTTTCATAAATAGATTAGAACAAAGGAATTAATAAATATTTAGCTCATATCCCAAAAAATTAACTCTACAAGAGCAAAACGTTAATATAAAAACCAAATTCACCCATTATTTCTTAGACAAATAATCTTCAATCGCTTTATGCAATGCCTGATCGCCCAAGACCGAACAATGAATTTTCTTAGCCGGCAAACCCCCAAGAGCCTCAACAATATCCTTCGCTTTCAATTCCTTAGCTTCATCAATAGTCATCCCGCCGTTTTTCAGTACCATTTCACTCATCATTGAAGTTGTAGCAATCGCTGACGCGCAGCCGAATGTTTTCCATTTACAGTCAATTATTCTCTTACTCTCCGGCTCCACCTTGATCCACGCCTTCATCATGTCTCCGCAAGCCGGACTGCCAACTTCTCCCGCCCCATCATAATCATTGTCTTCAACGCCACCCGGTGCAAAATTTTTCGGATTCATAAAATGCTCTTTTACAATTGGTGTGTAAAGCCAACCCGCACCGTCTTGAATTTCACCCATCTAAACCTCCTCGACAGCCGAGAAACTTCTCAATTTCGCCACAATTCCCGGCATAATATCTAAAACATAATCAATATCCGCCTCATCCGTCTCATGCCCCAAACTAAACCTTAAACTACCGTGCGAATCTTCATCCGACAAACCGATCGCCTCCAAAACATGGGACGCTGATAAATCGCTGGACGTACAAGCAGACCCCGTCGAAACAGCCACCCCTTCTTCATCAAGCATTAAAAGCAAGGATTCCCCCTCCACTCCCGGAAACGTCATATTAACATTGTTCGGCAGTCTCTGTTCTCTATGCCCATTCAGCCTAGACTGAGGAATTTTTAACATCAAGCCCCCAATTAGCCTATCTCTGAGCTTAGACAACCGCTCTGCTTCATTCTTTTTGTTTTCATTTACGATCTGCAAAGCCCTCTCAAAACCAACAATTCCGAGCACATTTTCAGTCCCAGGCCTGTCCCCGCCCTCCTGGCTCCCGCCGTAAAACAACGGCTCAAGCTTAATTCCCTTCTTCACAAATAAAACCCCGATCCCAGTCGGGCCAGCAATCTTCGTCCCATTTAAAGTCATCATCGAAACACCCAAAGTGCTCACATCAATATCCAAATACCCGGCCGCCTGACAAGCATCGCTATGAAACGCGATCGAATATCTCTTCGCTATCCTAGCAATTTCCCGGATAGGCTCAATCGTTCCTATCTCATTATTAGCATACATAATCGATATTAAAATTGTCTTCTCTTTTATCGCCCTCTCAACATCCTTCAAATTAACCAAACCATCCCCATCAACTGGCAAATACGTCACTTCAAAACCCTCTTTCTCAAGTTTTCGGCACGCTTCCAAAACCGCCTTATGCTCAATCTGAGAAGTAATTATATGGTTCCCGCGGTCAACATTTGCCCTCGCGTACCCCAATATTGCCAAATTGTCGCCCTCTGTCCCACCAGATGTAAAAATAACTTCACTCGCCGAACAACCCAAAACAGAAGCAATATTCTGTCTCGATTTATCAATGATTTCTTTCACTCTCAAACCATCTTGGTGAATACTTGAAGGATTAGCATAACCTTTTTCTACTTCTTCAACCGCTCGAGCCACTTCATCGCGCATCAAAGACAAAGCCGCATGATCCATATAAATTCGTCTTTTTTCCATAACTCTCCAATTTAAACCGACCTAACCTCTTTAACACCTGGAACATTTTCAACCAAAAGCTTTTCTATTCCCATCTTAAGAGTTATTTGGCTCATCGGACAGCCATTACAAGCGCCCACTAATTGTACATAAACTACGCCATCACGAAAATCAACCAATTCCACATCTCCTCCATCCGCCTGCAGGTTTGGCCTTAAATCATTCAGCACACTTTCTATTTGTTTTCTCATAATATCCTCATCCCCATATCTTTTCACAAGTTAAATTTTTACTAATCTTATCAATAGTTAACTGTCCAAAAGTAGATTCAATATACTCCTGAATTCTCTTTGTAACAGACTTTTTTGGACACAAAATACTTTCACATAAGTCAGATTTATTACCATACAAACAACAATCCCTCTGTACAATCGGCTCTCCAACCGCCTTCAAGACCTCGCTCACTGTGATTTCGCTCGACAATTTTGCCAAACTGTACCCTCCAGACACGCCTGGATGACTGTTTAATATCCCTGCCGATTTAAGTTCATGAGCCACTTTTCGAAGTAATGTATAAGAAACTTTATCAGCTTCGGCTACCTCTCCCACCGAAATTAATTCTCCGTTTCTGATTTGTGATAATTGACAGACCAAGTTAAGAGCATACTCGGCCTTTTTTGTGATTTTCATACTATCCTATATGTTACTAATTTAGATACATATTAACAATAAAAAATAGACAAGTCAACAACATAAAGTCTCGGAAGAATAAGAAACCCCCTTAGAATGGTTACTTATTCTCATCCTTGTTGTTTAACGCACCCAAAATCTGCAATATTCGTTCAACATCTTCCTTGCGGTCAGCTTTTATTCGGTAGTTCTTCTTCTTACCGCATTTCTTCTCAGATACATATCCGCTTTCGACAAGAAATTTGATATGATAAGATAAAAGATTTTTAGGAATCTTTAGTTTCTCCACCAAATCGCAGCCGCACAAAATATCCTCACATTGAAACAAAGTTAACAATATTAAGATCTTGTTTTTATTGAAGACTTTAAGACGATCTCTTATTGGTTTGTTCAACTTCATAGAACCTCCCAAGTTCAATAATTATTGTACAATTATTAATGTTCGCATCTATTATAATAAAATATATAAAAATTACAATACATCAGTAAAAAACAACAAAAACGCCTTATTTCTGGCGTTTTTGTTACCTGCCGATAATAACACTCATCCGCAAAGATCTTTAATACCCACCATTTTTTCCTCTCCTTATTGGCAAGAGATGAGATCGGATCTGTTTGATCCTTGCAAATTATCTCTCTAAATCCACATCATTTCATTTTAAAATTTTACAAAACCTCAAAAACAACTCATCTAATTTTATAATAATATACAAAAACTATTTCTTAAAAGATTTAACATGTTTAGGCAAGATTTTAACCGATAAAATAAATTTTCTGAGATCTCCCTGCGCATCTTCTATCTCGTTGGTCTTTCTCTCCTGGTAAATATCCATCAATTCCGTAGCCAAAATTTCGCGCAAAATTGTAATTTCCTCATTGTTAGCCTTAATATCGCCGAGAAGTTTCTGACACGATTCTCGAGATAAAACATCATCTTTTGCCTTCTTTTTTCTAGCCATCGCTTCTTTGGCCTGTAGGTTTTCTTCCACATAGCGCTCGTCACTCTCTAGTTCCGACTTCAGAGCCTGTTTGGCAACTTTCACTTCCTGTTCCAACCTCTCCAACAGATCAATTCGGTTTTGTATTGTTGCGGATTCTTCCACGCATCCTCCTTAATTATTGAGTAATTATTAACTGCTCAAAAATTATAACATAAAATCTTTTCTTTCAATAATTTTGTTATAATACACTTGGAAGGAAAATCATGGAAAAAGAAACAAAAGATTATGAAGAATATAAAGTCCGTGGCGAAGATGTTGTCAAAAAAGTAAAAGAGTTAATAGCAGAAGGAAATGCCAGACGCATTATTATCAAAAACGAAAAAGACGAAATTCTGGTCGAAATACCCCTAACTATTACCGCCGTCGGCGTGCTCCTCGCTCCCACTCTCGCCGCCATCGGAGCCATCGCCGCCTTAGTCGCAAATTGCACCATCGTAGTCGTTAAAAAATAACAGACGTAAAATCACAATTCAACTCACACCGGTATTTTTACTTCTCATCTATTTATGTATAATAAAAACAGCCTAACCCCAAGTAAATTTTTTATATAATTAGAAAATCGGGAGAATACAAGGAGAAAAATGAACGAAAAAGAAAATCAAATAGCCAAAAAGTTTATTTTAATGCACTCAGATAATGATCCTTATTGCTCCTCAATCATGCCAAATATTTTGCACAAAAACTTGGAACAGAGCTAATAGCCAAATCAGGACAAGGACATTTCAATTTACAAGCCAGCCTTAATTACAAGCAATTCCCCGACTTGCTAGAACTAATTGAAGAAATATAAATCAATCCTTAAAGTCTATCGCAATATGACTCACGTCGCAAAACGGCTTATTTTTAGACTGTCCGCACTGACAAAGACAATAAGTCTCGTCCGCCTCAATTTTACCGCCCGACTCATACTTAAGCGGAGTTCCATCTTCATCGCGAACAATATTTTCTTTCTCAACCGGGACTCCGCCCTTTACCAAATACGGCTCATCTTTAGTCATCCTAATCTTCCCTTTGTCTTTATCTATTTACTTTTTCCTCCCAAAACTCAATTTCATTGTCACGATTTTATCCGTCGAAAATATCTTTGTCGCGATCAGCAAAAAGACTATAAAAAACAGCAACTGGTAGCCTATCCCGTACACTATCGGCAGATAATCCCCCAACATCAAATTTTGCCCAGCCAGAAACGAATGAGAAAACGGAATAGCCCAAACCAAATATTTGATCGCCGGCGAAAGCGTATTAATATCTAAAAACATTGTCAAAAAATAGGGGATAGCCACTACGATCATAAGCGGTGACATCAAGCTAGCCACTCCTTTTACATCTTCAGCAAAAGCCCCCAAAATCAACGAAACAGCCAACGCCGCCAAAATACCAAAGAAAAGTGATATCGCCAGCACAGCATAATTTTCAGGCGAAAACGCAAGTCCCAGACTCTCCACTGCTTCTTTAACACCGAGTTGCGACGTATTCAATGCTCCGCCAGTAACTCCCTCCATATAGTAGCGAAAACCAAACATATAAATTATCGACGACAGTAACGCCACAATACCAGCCCCAACCATTTTCGAAGCCACAATCGCTTTTCTTCCGACAGGTGTCGTCAACAATGTCTCCAAAGTCTTATTTTCCTTTTCTGTCGCTATTGTTGTCGCGATCATCTGAGAAGCAAAAACAATCACCATGAATAAAATTATTGGAATAAACGTCGTTTGCGCCGATACAAATCCGGCGATCGCCGTCGGACTGATCTGTGCCTGTTTGTTGCCTATCACCGTATAATCTTTGATCGCCAATGGATTTTTAATCTTATTCGGATCACCTTCAATCTTTTGGCTTATCAGCTGATTCGACAAAGCATTGTTAATCGCCGTCACCGAACCAATAATCGCTTCATAGCTCTTAGTCGCCGAAAAAGATAAACTTCTAAAAATACTGTAAAGCTCTATCTGCTTCGGTTTCATCTCTTTTAAACTTGTCTCAAATCCAGACGGGATCACAACCACTGCCGATTTATCACTCAACCTCGCCTTTTCTACTTCACCATTAATATCAGTTGTTGTCTCAACTATATTCACTCTCAAATTACTCTCAAGCGCGCTCCTCACCAGCGCCGAACTAGCTGTCCTATCATTGTCAACCAAAATAATTTCCTGCTTTTTTTGTTGCAGTTTTGTCTGTTCTTTGCCCATTACCTTACCGATAAAAGCAAACAACAGCACCGTAATTAAAAGTGGTAAGATCACTTGCAGCGTCGTTAATTCCCTGATTTCCTTTTTAAGTAAAATATAAAAACTTCTCATCTCACCGCCCTTTCGAACACTTCTTCAAGATTAGCAGCCTTATACTTTGTCTTCAACTGGCTTGCCGTTCCCTCGTCATGAATAATTCCTTTGTCAATGATCGCTACGCGCTCCGACAAAAATTCAATTTCCAGCATATTATGGCTCGAAAGCAAAACTGCCATTCCCCGCTTAGCCAAGTCTTTAATAATACGTCTGATTTCAATCGCATTAATAATATCCAATCCGCTAGTCGGCTCATCCAATATGGCCAATCGCGGATTAACCATCACTGTTCGAGCCAGCAACAATTTTCTCGACATCCCTTTGCTGTAAGTGCCGATCTTGTCATGAAGGCGATCGCCCAAACCTGAAATCTCTTTACCCCTTTCCACCATTTCCTTCAGCGAATTCTTATTCTTAGCATAAACTTCCGCCATAAACCTAAGATACTCAATCCCCCTCATGTTTTTGTAAGCTCCCGCTTCTTCCGGCAAGTAGCTGACCACTTCCCGAATTCTTCCCGGATCTCTGCCTAAGTCATGTCCAGCGATTGTAACATTTCCATCAGTCGGACTAAGTAAAGTCGCCAATACTTTCAAAGTCGTTGACTTACCGGCCCCATTTGGTCCGATCAAGGCAAAGATTTCATTTTGCTCAACCGAAAAATTAATCCCCTTAACCGCCTCAAAATTACCATAATTCTTCTTCAAGTTATTAACTGTTAATATTTTTCCCATACTGCCCTTTATATAAAAATAATTACTTAACAATATTTTAACACAGTTGTAATGATTGAATTAAAAGTCTGGCTTGAAAAATAGTTGCCAATCCTGTCATTTAAATCTTCAAAATGCCAAAACTCCTCTTTGGTAGGATATAGCCCAGCATTTTTATCAATATTGTAAATTATACCCTGGCTTGGGGGAATGATTTCAACACATTAATAATAATTTGTCGAGTCTAGAAACTCAACCTTATTTCCATTTCAATTTTACACTTGAAAGTATTTGTCCAAATAACTTTTTCCCTTCGGAGATATTCGACTTATTGGGAAATGTATGTAGTATAAGCACATAAAAATCCTCTGATTTATAGAAAGTTAATATCAAAAA
>CAYZYR010000031.1:0-8101 GCA_964482785.1 uncultured Candidatus Saccharibacteria bacterium
TCATCCGTGGAGAAAATGGAATTTGAAAAATGTAAAAAGTGACATTTCTATTTTGGCTTGACACACTATAATGTTTGAAGATGGCTGTGCATAGATTAAACTAGAAAAACAGGATTGTTAAATGAGCAAGAAGATAGCTGGTAAAAAATTTAGCGGCGGACATTCAACGGTGATTGAAGCGGCATATGAACTGGTCCGCAAGTTGGAAGCGGATGAGTTGGTTTATAAAATTTCGTTGGGGATTATTCGCCAAGGGAAAATGACAAGTTCATTAAAGACCTTTAAGTGTAGAGAAATTCCGGCGGGGATCGAAGTTGTGGTCAGAGGTAATGCTTACGCGCAAACAATTTACATATATATAATGGATACAAGCAAAAATCGAGAAAGAGTGATGAGGATTATTGATAAGTTAAAGAGTGGATGATATTTTAGATTAAGTAATATTTTGGAGGTAAATATGAAATGTCCAGCTTGTAATGTTAATTTATTGAAGAGCGAGAGGCAGAGAATCGAGATCGATTACTGTCCTGAGTATAGAGGGGTTTGGCTCGACAGAGGCGAGCTTGTTAAAATAGTGGAGAAGAATTCAACTGAATATAGAGAGAAGTCCAGTTATCGCGAAAGTGATTACAAAGAACGAGATAGATCGTATCAGGATTATAATAAAAGTGATCATGAATACGATAAGAAACCCTACAGAAAGAAAAAAGAGAGTTTTTTGAGTGAGATTTTTGACTTTGAGGATTAAAAAAAAATAAGCTCCTTCCGGAGCTTATTTTTTTGCGAGGCGTTATATTCTACTTAATTTGCCGTCTTTTATTTCGACTATATGTGTGGCGTATTTTTTGACATAATCAGAATGAGTTATTAAGATAACTGTTTGGTGATTATTTTTATTTAGATCTAATAAAATATTCATAATTTCTTCGCCGGTTTTTGAGTCGAGATTTCCGGTTGGCTCATCTGCCAGGATGATTTTAGGATCGTTAATCAAGGCTCTGGCGATAGCAACTCTTTGCTGTTCGCCTCCAGAAAGGAGGGCGGGTAAATGGTTGGCTCTGTCTTCGAGACCGACTTTTTTCAGTACTTCCAAAACCTTTTGCTGATCATCCGATCCTCTGCTAGCAATAGCGGCTTCAATATTTTGGGCGGCTGTTAAAGTGGAGATCAGATTAAAATTTTGAAAGATAAAACCGATTTTTTGGCGGCGGATTTTGGTCATTTTGGATTCGGTTGATTTTGTGAGATTTTGGCCATCGATTACTATTTCTCCTGATGTCGGACGATCAAGTCCGCCTAAAAGTTGGAGCAATGTGCTCTTACCACTTCCTGACGGACCGATAATGACAAAGAACTCTCCTTCTTTTACGCTTAGTGTTGTGTCATCAACGGCGTTAATCGTTTTATTTCCTTGTTTGAATTGTTTTTTTAAATTTGTTATTTCAATTATTTTTTCCATTTTCTACTCCAAGTTCCTTAGGGCTTCTTGAGCTCTCATACGCGAAGATTTGTAAGCAGCAAGACCGCCGGCAATAATCGAACCAAAGAGAGCAATGCCAGCACCAAGCAGTAGTACTAAATAGTTATAAGTTACTTCGAGATCTACCGTGGTTTGCAGTTTATTGGCTAAATCTGTATTATCGACCATTCTTCTTGCCATACCAAACCCGAGATTTGTAGTTGTCTGAGCGATATCGGCGCTGAGTGTGATGTTTAAATTATTTAGGACAATGGTACCAATAATGCCGAGACTGACTCCGAGGGCGGCGCCGATAATACCTGTGATAATATTTTCAGATAAAATCTGTCTGATGATAGTAAAATTCTGCCAACCAATCGCTTTTAGAGTGCCTATTTCACGAGTTCTTTTATTGACTGAAAGAACTGTTAATAAACTAACTATTATAAATGAAGCTAATATAACGATAATACTGGTAATTCCAATAAAACGATTTGTAAGATTGGCAGCGGATACTAACGAACCTGTGACTTGTTTGGCAGTATCAGACGAGTCGGTTGTTTTAGCGCCGGTGAAAAAACTGGAGATTTTTTTGCTTAATACTTCGACATTGCTGCTATTAGCGGATTTGACTAAGATTACGTTTACTTTGTTTTGATTGTCTGTTAAAGACTGGAGAACAGCTAAGGGTAAGTACATGTCGGCGGTATTGGTATAAAGTTTAGGGTCGACCAAACCTATAACAGTAAATTCTTTCTTATTTAATGTGTATTTATCGTTGATATTTATGTTATTTTTCTGAGCGTAGGTTTGGTTAAGAATGATTTGATTTTCATCATTAAAATAGCTCCCTGAAGTAATTTGATTTGGTAGAATGAGGCCAATGCCTTTTTGAGCAGTATCTACTCCTGCTACTGTGAAATTTGTGGTTTCGATGTCTGTGGAGATATGTCCGACATCTTGGGTATAGGTTCTCCTTTCGGTTGTGATTTGAGTTCTAAAATTTCTTCGTGGCATGTATTCTCTCATTGCTCTTTGAGAGGCTCGCCTGCCTTCGGCTGAATTAGGATCGAGTCCTTTGGCTTTAACAGCGGCCTCGGCTTTAGTTCTGGCCTCATCAAAGGCGGCTTGCATGTCATCGTTTGAGACGGTTCCTTCGACGTCGATTTTTTCGCCGCCGGTTTCAAAAGTAGCTGTAACTTGAGGGATTTTACCTTCCTGATGGGTTACATTTAATATTAGACCTTGAGCATACTTTTTAACTTCGGGGATTTTTAATTTATTCAAGATATCTGAAGAAAAAGTCAGCATTGTTCCTGGGGTGAATGCGTCATTTGAGAATTGTTCGCCTGGGTTACCTAGTTTTGATAAATCGGTTGAAATGCGGTTTTTATTCATAACTTCTTGTCGAGTTTGATCGTCCATACTACGCATACTGTCAGAATCAACAGATCGCGAAACTATAATATCAGTTCCGACACTTTGGAGGGGGTTAAGCACTTTATCCTGGGAAGAGGATAAACTTTGGGAAAGGGATATGATAGCGATGATGATGGCGCCAGCTATGGCCAAGCCTAGCGACATCATCAGAGTTTTGCCCCAACGTCGAAGGAGTTCAGACTTAAGATAGTTAAGATAAAACATTAATAGCCTCCTATTAATAGTATTATTTATTATTTGTTTAATTAGTTCAATATAATTCTATAATATTTAAGCTGAGAAATCGCTTATAAGATCACAACGAAAGTGGAAGTATTCAAAAAATACAAAATACACCGGGGGGACTCAGGGTATTTTGTATTTTTGTTAGTTCGATTTTAAGTGTAAAATATAAAGCTGAAAAATCGCTTAATGAGATTTTTTGATATTTTTATAGAAAGATTTGTACTTTTTTGTCTGTGTTTTTACCAGGAGAGTTCTAACTTTAGTTTAGAAAATTGATATAGAAAATTTTAGGGAAAGATGGTAGGGTGGATGAAGGAGCAAAAATGAAAAAAGATATTAAATATCAATGGGATTTGGAAAATTTGAGAAAAGGTGAAAATTATTTTGAGGAAGCGCGAAAGACGATAACTGAAAAAGTAGGTATTTTTGTTGATAAGTGGCAGGAAAGAAATGATTATTTGGAAAAGCCGGAAATACTAGCTGAAGCTTTGGATGAATTTGAAGAGTTGAGAAGAATTTATTGGCCGGATGGAGATGAGGCATATTTTTATTATTTAAAAAATACGCAAAATCAGGGTGATCCGGAGATAAAAGCGAAGTTAAATATGATCAATGATTTTTCGAAGAAGCTGGAAAATGATCTGCAATTTTTTGAATTAAAAATCGCAACAATTGAGAGCGATAAGCGAACAATATTTTTAGAAAACGAAGCCTTGAGTCTGTATCGACATTTTTTGAAGCGTCTTTTTGATATAAGCGACCATATTTTGAGCGAGAAGGAAGAGCAGCTTTTGAACTTAAAGCATGATGTTTCTTATGGAAATTGGGTGAGGATGATCGGCAGTTTGTTGGCAAAAGAAGAAGTTGAGGTCATCCAGGTCGACAAGACGGTGAAAAAATATAATTTTAATGAGCTTTTAAGCGTATTTAAATCGCCGGAGAAAAAAATTCGCGACCGGGCGGCGGCGGAATTTAATAGAATTTTAGAAAAATATATTGATATTGCTGAGATAGAACTGAATACGGTGCTGGCTAATAAAAAAATAGATGACGAGCTTAGAGGCTACCGCTATCCTGATGCGTCGAGATTGATGCATGATGATATTGAATACGAGATCGTACAAACAATGGCAAAAACGGTGGCGAGCCGGTTTGATATTTCTTCTAAGTTTTATGAATTTAAGGCGAAATTACTTGGAATGGAAAGACTGGATTATCATGAGCGGAATTTGGAATATGGGAGTGTAAATGTCGAATATGATTATGAAGAGGCTTGCAGACTGGTTGAGAAAGTGCTGGGTCGGCTAGATGGAGAATTTTTGAAAATATTTGTTGATTATAAAAATAATAGACAGATCGATGTGTTTCCGAGAGCGGGTAAGTATGGCGGAGCTTTTTGCTCGGTGAATTTGATCGGGCAGCCGACATTTATTTTGTTGAATTATACAGATAGGTTGAGTGACATAACAACGTTGGCTCATGAGTTGGGTCATGGGATTAATGATGAATATATGAAGAAAAATCAAAATGCCTTGAATTTTGGCAATAGTTTGGCGATTGCTGAAGCGGCAAGTACTTTTATGGAAGATTTTGTGTTAGATGAATTGTTGGAAAAAACCGACGATGAAACAAGGTTGGGACTTTTATTGCAAAGACTGGATGGTGAAGTGAATACGATTTTTCGACAAGTGGCCTGTTATTTATTTGAGAAGGAGCTGCATGAGAATTTTCGCAAGAAAGGGTATCTGTCTAAGAAAGAAATTGGGGAATTATTTAAAAAACATATGGCGAGTTATATGGGAGATTATGTTTTGCAAAACGCAGGGTCTGAAAACTGGTGGATTTACTGGAGTCATATTAGGAATTTCTTTTATAATTATTCTTATGCTAATGGTTTGCTGATCTCAAAGGCGCTACAGAAAAAAGTGCGCCAAAATCCGGCGATGATTGAGAATGTGAAAAGGATTTTTGCGGCGGGATTGTCTAAATCCCCAAGGGAGATATTTTTGGATGAGGGGATCGATATTTCCAATGAGAAATTTTGGCTGGACAGTATCGACGAAGTAGAAAAGAATTGGAATGAAGCGATAGAATTGGCTCGAAAATTGAATAAAATTTAAAACATGTACGTTTATTTTGGCGAATGGTTTTAGGTTTTTATGGCTTTATTTTTTAGCCTGAATAAATAATAATAGAAAAAACTTGGGATTTGCTTAGAAAATTTTTAATAGTTCGGCTTAGATCTGGTTGTTTTGTCGGGAAATTTTACAAGGACTGGTTTTATGTGTTTATTTTGGAGTTTGTTTTTTTAGTTTACTTTGTAATGTTTGGCAGTTTAACTATAAATTCGCTGCCTTTGCTGGGCAAGCTGCAAACCTCGATAGAACCTGAGTGCATTTCAACTATTTGTTTGGCGATGGAAAGCCCGAGGCCGTAGCCGCCGGTTTTTTCTTTGGTGCGTGAGCTGTCGGCACGGTAAAAACGATTGAATATATAAGGAACATCGGAGGATTTAATGCCAGCACCGCGGTCTTTTATCTTAATGACGACAAACTGTTTGTCATGTTCGACATTTATATTGATGATTGATTTTTCAGGGCTATATTTGACGGCGTTGTCCAACAGAATAGCGAAAAGTTCAACGAGACTTTGTTTGTCGCCTTGAAGAGTAAGATCTTTGAGATTATTTTCAAAATTTATCGATTTTTCTTTGGCGAGCGGTTCGATCTTTTCGTAAGCGTTGATTAGTATATCTTCTATGGAAAGATTGGGAAAAGAAAGTTTGACATCTTCTTTGTAGCGGGCGAGTTGCAGGAGGGCGTTGGACAAGGTTTCAAGCTTGGCGACTTCTTCGAGATTACTTGTTAACAATTTTTTTGAGGTTTCGAGGTTGAATTTTTTATCTCGGAGAGAGACTTCTATTTCGCTTTTCATGGCGGCAAGGGGTGTTTTTAGCTCATGAGAAGCGTCGGCGGTGAAGCGATTTTGTGATTCAACCATTTTTTCAATCGGCTCGAGAGTTTTTTTGGCCAGGAGATAGCTAATTATGGTTGAAAAGATTAAAATGAGAAAATTGAAATAAATTAGCCCTTCTATAAGGCGATTACGGCTTTCTTCGAATTGTTTTAATCTAATCTGTTCAAAATCTACAATGTCGCCATTGATCATTACTTTTGGCAGATCTCTGATAGTTTTGATTTGTTTATTTAAACCTCTATCTAATTCTGAGCAAGAGATGCTATAAATAGTACAACTAAAAGCAACACTTAAAAACATTATGATGCAAACGTAATAAACAGTGAGCTTAGTGTAGGCAGTTTTGAATGTCATTGCTGAACCCCAATCTTATAGCCGAAGCCTCTGGCTGTGTGGATAAGGGGAAGCGACTGAGGAAAAGGCTTATCAATTTTATTTCTTAGATAACCGATATAAACTTCGACTGTATTTGGTAAAATGTCGGCATCATAGTCCCAAACATGGGAAATAATATTGTCTTTGGTTAGGATACGATTGGGATTCAGCATTAAATATTCGAGGAGAGCGTATTCTTTGGTGGACAAACTGATTGACTTGCAGGATCTTTTGACCTCGAAAGTTAACCGGTTCATGGAAAGATCGCCTATTACTAGAGTATTGCCGGATATTTCTGGCGAACGGCGGAGAAGAGCCCGAACACGGGCTAACAGTTCTTCAAAAGAAAAAGGTTTGGTTAAATAATCATCGGCGCCGGCGTTTAGGCCGTCGACTTTGTCGGATATTTTGTCTTTGGCGGTTAATATTAAAACTGGTGTTTTTATATTTTTATAGCGAAGGGCTCGGCAGGTGTTGATGCCGTCGATCTCGGGGAGCATGCGGTCGAGAATAATCAAATCATAATCTATGGTCAAGGCGGAGCCGAGGCCGTCTTGGCCATCATAAGAAACGTCAACAGCATAAGACTCTTGTTCTAGTCCTCTTTTGATGGCATTAGCGATTTTATGGTCATCTTCAACGACAAGTATTCTCATGATTATAGATTATAGCATAAAGTTGAGAAACTGTTGAGATTTAAAGGTTAAATTTGAGTAAGTTGTTTTCTTGTCGGCTAGGTGTATATTTAGGGAAAGGAGCGATTATGGGTAAAAAAATAATTCAGCTGTTAATCGCAATAATTTTATTGATCGGACTTGTGACTTTTGGGACTAGGCCTATTGTTGCCGACCGCCAGTTGAAGAAATTGTCCGGCGAGATATTGATGGATATGACAATTCCGAATAAAGCGACGAATTGGGCGGAAGTTTCTCGTGGCTCAAACAAAAAGTTAATATTCACTGCAGCTTCACAACCCAACTTAGAGGCAAAATTATTGAGCATATTTTAGGAAACTAGGTGCACGTTTTTGATATTAAGCCTCTGCTCATAATTATTATTAGTAGCGTCTATGGAAATTTTTTGAGACTAGACTGATTGAAATGGCTGATGACTTTCCTTTGGGCTACCATAGTAATGATTCTTAACGTCTTCTTTGGTTTCATATCCTTCAACATGAGCTGCCCATGACGGACCACGGTGTTCGAGTGCTTTGTAAACCCGATCGAGTAATTTGTCTTCGGCGATATTGATTGGAACTAATAGAGTTTCGTGATTCGTCAATAGTTCTTCTATCTCTGAAAAAGTTTTAATGTCACTGTTGGTAATGGCGACTGGAGCAAGATGGAGATGATCGAAAATTAAATAGTCGACATCCTTGATCAGACTGGATTTAACGATGTCCAAAAAATGGCTGACCATTTTGCGGGGACTTTATTTTGGAGGATTGGAATAAGAGTTTAATCTTATGAGATTATCAAGACTGTTTTTTCTAATTGTCCAAGTTTTTTGCTAATTAATTTGGCGAGGGTGGTTTTACTACCAGTAGAAGTGCCTTCTAAAAGAATAATTTTATGGATTAATTATATTACTTTGAACCTGAGAAATCAATTTTAGATGGATTTGAGA
>CAYZYR010000032.1:0-7474 GCA_964482785.1 uncultured Candidatus Saccharibacteria bacterium
GGATTTTAGATCCCAAATACGATACAGCCTGATGATTTTAACTTCAAGTTAACCTCATGGGCAGTGGCACAGATGGCAGGTCATACAACAACTGACCGGAATGGCGATCCGAATGTGTTCAACCTGAACACGAATGGCGATCAGCTCGAACTCAACGGCAACAATGCCAACCCTTCGAACAGGTGGAAGGCTGACGATAGATTTGTCTTCCGTTTCCGAAAGTATTTCTTTTCCGTCTGCTTATGCAAGGCGGTTTTTCTTTTCTGGATTGGCCAAACTTTTCTTCCAACCGCCAAGCATTTTGCCGATTTCGTCTAACTTTATAGATATTTATTCAAAATTATTGTTGGAGATTATTTTTCGTCTTGGAAAAATAATGCAAGATCTCGCTTATTGGTTTCTAAACGATATTATCTGGATAAAAATTAACCAATTACCTCCTAAAGGTGAGGCAATTAAAAAACGCAATAGACCCAAATAATAAATTAATAGAAAAATTATCTCGTTGAGCACGGGATTAGTATTGCAACACAATTTTTTATTGTTACTATATAAATATAGAAAAGGAGGAGGAATGTTCCGTAAAAAGGACCATCAAAAATCATTCTATAGCGTAGCTATGGCTCTGATTATTACTGGTATAATAATACTGGGATTAGGTTTGGCCGGCTGGGTTATGAACTATTTTTCATTTGACTTCTGCTATCTAACCATCCCGTCATTAAAGGTAATGGGCGGGTTGGTAATACTCTCTTTAGGGTATATTATTCTGGAACTAGACCTTTTAAGGCAAAAATAATTTATCAGAAAATCCATTGTTAACCTATTCTAAATCCGCGATAATTATTCGTGGAGATTTTATGTTTTTTAAAGATAGACAAGAAGCCGCCCAAAAGCTGGTAGAGAAACTTTCAAACCATCAAAACTCCGATGCTATTGTCTACGCCCTCCCTCGCGGTGGAGTGGTGGTCGGAACGGAAATCGCCAAAGCCTTAAATCTTAAACTTGATTTATTGTTCGTCAGAAAAATTGCTCACCCATACAATCCCGAATACGCCATTTGCGCTATTTCTGAACAAGGCATAATAATTTGCAGCCCCAAAGAAGTTGCCTATATCGATAAAAATTGGTTGCAAAAAACCGTAGAAGAAGAGGAAACTGAAATATCAAGAAGACGCAGAGAGTATTTAAAAGATCGTCCCTTGTTAAATTGCAAAGATAAAATAGCCATCTTAGTTGATGATGGCATTGCGACTGGTTTAACAATGAGAGTTGCCATTGGAACCATTAAAAAAATGAACCCCAAAAAAATTATCGTAGCCGCTCCAATTATGCCCAAAGATTTCACTCAGTCAATATCAACTGAAGTCGATGAGGTGATAGCTGTCGAAATCCCAGAATTCTTTCTTGGTTCGGTAGGCGGTTATTACGATAATTTTCCACAGCTAACCGACGATCAAATCAAAAACATCCTCAAGTTTGGTCCCATTTAAATTGAGTTTTTTTCTTCTTTTGTTCTCTATTAGTCGATCTTCGATCTTTTATCCAAAGCAATATTTGTATCAGTATAGTTATGATAATGAAAAACGATCCAACAGCTATCCCCTCCAAATGTTTTTCATACCATTTTTTTTCAGGAATGATTTCTTTTTTTTCATCTTTTGCTGACAATAAATAAATCTCCCCCCCATTTTTCTGGGTTATTTCAAATGAAATCGGATCTGAAACCGGAGTTAGCAGTTTGTCTCTTTGTCCTTGCACCGTCAGCTTGTAAGATCCTGGCTTAAACGGCCAATCTATTAACATCTTGAAGCGCCCATCTTTATCCGGCGCCGCCGCCAGGATTTTACCTTCAGGTAAAAGTTGTGGCGGTTCGATTGCTATATTAGCCAAATATAGGTCTTTAGTCGACGACTCATTAAGATTTTCCTCCGCCTCAGTGGTCTGAGTTTCGGTGATTGCTTTTTCCATAACCTCTTTCGACGGAATTACCCCTGTAATCACAATCCCGCTAACAGTCTGATCTTTTATATTATTTTTAAAACCCTTTGTTTTTTGAATTTTAATATCAGTCGGCTTTTTAATCCCGCTTTCCACTTTAGCGTCCGGCTCTTTTATTTGGATTTTAAAATGCGTCGTCGGACCCCAACCGTCCGCATTTTGAGCCTTTATATGGAAATAATAAACCCCTACCTTTTGATTTTCATAAGTTATAGTCGTGTTTGATGAATCAGCTGTATTACCAAGAGCCGATTCTGGATTTTGATCAAGAAGATAGGAAAATCCCGTCACCCCGCCAGCCTTTTGCCAATTCAGCACAATATCAGTCGCTTCATATGCCGTATTTTGATCGGGATGAGTAGAAGAGGTAACAGTAACAGCTCCCGGAACCACTGGCGCCCTGGTAATTGTAGTACTGGCTCCACCGCCGGAATTACTCACTGTCTTTCCATCGTTTGCTAGCCAAGGACTGTTCACGCTTACTGTAGCAGTCCCCGGTTTCGTTCCTTTAATTCTCACGGTCGCAATAGTAAATGAAGTAGCCGCGCTTGTCAGCGCTCCGGAAAACTGGCCGCCAATGGTTGGTTTTTTAACCCACATAGCACTGCCTTCCGATATAGACACAAGCTGTCCAACGCCACCTATCGAAATATTCCCTTGAAATGAATTAAAGGTCGTTCCGCTTGCTTGAATTGTAACGCTAAACACTTGCCCTTCTACCACGGATTTAGGGGCGGAAGCGTAAATTCCACCCGCTGCTTCAGTTATGTTCAAAGGAACCGCGATCAAACTCACCAATAATATCAATCCCCATATTTTTTTCATGTCGCCTCCATTTAGCAATTTAACTATAAATATAATAATGTAACAAAATGACGTTTCACTGTGTTTGCTCGCTCTAATTCTCTATTTACTCCAGTTTGTCGCAATGATCGATAAATCTAAAAGATTAACTTCTTCATCCACATCAGGGTTGAGGTTTGCTAGCTGTACAGCCGGTTTACTTTTGCCCCAATATTTAGCGAAAGTCGAAAGATCTAACAAATCTACTTTGCCATCACCATTAATATCCGCCGGTTTATGTCTGGTTATAATTATCCTTTGTGTTTCACCGTTTGGACAAGGTACATTATAAGACGTCGTTCCGATCGGCGGACTTACGCTCATTGAGCAAGTAGACCCGATGACAAGACTAGAAGAATAGGTACTCATACTAACTGGCAAGCTTCCGCCCCCAATTCCTGGAGGAGGAATATACCAACCGACATCCAAGAACCACTCATGAAAAAGTTTCCAAAAATTATAATTACCATTAAAGGCATGAGGTG
The DNA here is from genome assembly GCA_964482785.1 of uncultured Candidatus Saccharibacteria bacterium. Classification (GTDB taxonomy): domain Bacteria; phylum Patescibacteriota; class UBA1384; order VFKW01; family VFKW01; genus CAYZYR01. The sequence goes on from CAYZYR010000032.1 coordinate 3,330, forward strand.
TATATCGATATAAAGAAGCAGTGGCGCGGTTAGTTAAAGTCACGCTCAGTGTCGAAGGCGGATTATAGGGGCTTTTTGTATTGCTAAATGTCATTGTCTGACCCTCTTTATAATTCGGTAAATTTGTTCTGGAAGCCTCTGCTCGATGAAAATTATATCGTAACTGCCATGCCCCCCAATCAACCTGTTTTGCAAAGCCTTTGTATGCAGGATTCCAGCTGCCATCCTCTAAACAGCCGTATCCCATCGCCCAATTTAGTTTCGATTGATTAAAATCCGTTGTAGTTATCAGACTTTGCTCTTTTTGTAAAGTTACCAAAATAGCCATCGGATTGATAGTCCCAGTGGTTTGATCAACAACAATACCCGCCAAAGATCCCCTGGAATCTTCGCTCAACCCATTAGCCGCATCGTATATAATCTGCGCCGCCGATCTTCCTTCTTCTGAATAGCTCTTCAAAAATGAACCCTTAGAGTCCAAAAAAGACTGGATCTGACTGACATTCATCGATTTAGTAGAGATAAAATGATTATCCTCTATTAAGCGTTCGTAGTGTCGATTATTTAAATAATTTTCTGCCGATATGTTAAAAGCCTTAGCCATATCCAAAGGGACGGCCACAGAAATAATAAAAATCAAAATATTAAAAAACACAACTGATTTTCTTATTATTCCTCCTAAGAATTATTCTATCATTTTTCCCAAAAAACTCAAATTGACAAAACATTAAAACTTGATTTTTCCCTGCGCTCTTGGCGCAGGGAGGTTTATTAAAAATATTAAGCTATGAAACTATTTCTTTAATAATTTTCTCAATTCTTCTCGAACCACCGCTCTATCATCCCAGTCAAATTTTTTCCCATCCACAATCATTGATTGTTCGGCTCCTTTTCCGGTGATTAAAACAATGTCATAATTTCGCGCCAAACTCAAAGCTTTCTTGATCCCTGCACGCCTGTCTTCAATCACAAACAGATCTTTTTCCCGTACTTTCCCTTTCTTTTCGGCCGCTACCGCAATATCTTCTACTATTTCTGTTGGATCATCTTCATATGGGTCTACATTTGAGCAAATTACATAATCAGCCATCTCTCCTGTCAATTTTCCCATAATAGGCCTCTTTGTCTTGTCCCGACCTCCGCCTTCGGCTCCCAGTAAAATAATTATTTTCCCTTTTCGCTCTTTTGACATATTTTTAGCCGTATTTAAAAGAGCGGTCATGCTCTCTTTTTCGTGCGCGTAGTCCACAATAACAGTAAAATGCTGTCCCTCGTCGATCTTCTCCATTCTGCCCGGTATTAGTTCAAGCCCAGACAACCCTTTTTGGATTCTATTTTTCAAAACCCCAAGCTCATTAGCTACAATTATAGCCGGTAAAGCATTGTAAACATTAAATTTCCCCAAAATATTCAATCGATAATCAACTTCGTTTACTTTAAAAGACACTCCTCCTGTGTCGTCCACCACATCCTCAGCCTTAAAGTCAGATTTTCTATCAATGCCATATGTGATCTTTTTGTCGGCCTTGAAATCCAAAAAGTATTTACCGTGCTCGCTGTCTTTATTAATAATGATTGTTTTTGCTACTTTTCGGCCATTAATATTTTTAACTCGACTATTTTTCAGTGATTTAAACAACCTGCCTTTTACCTCTTTGTATTTATCAAAATTTTCTCCATGACTTTTTAAATGCTCCGGCGTTAAATTAGTATATACTAAAATATCAAAGTTAATTCCCTTATGTCTAAATTGTTTAATCCCCTCGCTTGTCACTTCCATCACGCAATATTTACAGCCATCATCCACCATTTTTTTAAATAAATCTTGCAAAATAAATCGGTTCGGCATTGTCATATGATATTCATTCATCATCTCTTTCCCGCCAATCTTAATGTTCGCTGTTCCGATCAATCCAGTTTTATAACCATTAGCATTTAAACACGACCAGATAAAATTAGCCGTCGATGTTTTGCCTTTTGTCCCAGTTATCCCAATCATAATCATTTTGTCCGATGGAAATTTATATTTCATCGCCGCCACGCTCGCTAAAACAAAATGATATCCCAATATTGCCGGTTCAGGGATTATTTTTCTAATTTTTGATTTTACACTCATCTATCTCCTTTTATATTCTCCACTTAACAAATCCGCTCACGACCTACATCTCTTCCAGCACCTCAATTCCCAGCAATCCCAAGCCGTCTTTAAGATATTTTCGCACCCCGCCGACTATCTTCAATCTCGCTGTTTTAGCTGCTGTATCTGCGTTTATTACACTGTGTTTTTGATAAAAACGGTTGAATACTACTCCCAGTTCATAAGTCGCGCTCGCTACTTTGGCCGGATTTCGCTCCTCAGCCGCCAGCTCTTTCTGTATCAAAAAATTATTGATTTTCTGTATGATTAATCGTTCTTCACTATTCAATTCATAATCATCAGTTTTATCTATTTCTTCCCCAACTTTCTCAACGATCTTTGTCGCCCTGGCATAAGCGTATTGACAATATGGACCAGTAAATCCGTCAAATGAAATCGACTCTTCCGGATTGAAACAAATATCATTTTTCGGTGTCGCCTTAAGTAAGAAAAATTTTATCGCTGCGATAGCTACTTTGCGAGATCTTTCCTCCATCTCTCCACTAGCTATCTCTAACTCCCTTTTTCTAATCTCCTCTTTTGCCATTTCCTTCATTTCCACCAGTAAATCGTCGGCATCAACAACAGTCCCTTCTCTCGACTTCATTTTTCCGCTCGGTAAAGTTACCATACCGTAAGACAAATGATAACAACTCTCTGCCCACGACATGCCCAGCCCTTTTAAAATATCAAACAGCACTTCAAAATGATAATCCTGCTCATTGCCCACTACATGAATAGATTTATCAAGCGCAAACTGTCGGAATTTCTCATTGGCCGTTCCCAAATCTTGAGTCACATATAAACTCGTCCCATCCGCTCGCAAGACTGTTACCAGTTTTTGCTTACCATCCTTATCTAGTCCAAATTTTTTCTCCGGCAAATAATAGACAATATTACCAACCTCATCTTTTTTAAAAATCCCTTTCTCAAATCCTTCCATTACAATATCACGGCCCAGCTTATAAGTTTCACTTTCAAAATAAATCTTATCAAATTCAAATCCATATTCTTTATTAGTTTGTTCGAATCCCTCAATCACCCAGCCATTCATCTTTTTCCAAATTTCCGTTATCTCCGGCTCGCCCTCCTCCCATTTTTTCAGCATTTCCTGCGCTTCTTTCTCCAGTCCCGGATTTTCTTTCGCTTCTTGAGAGAACTTTACATAATATTTCCCCACCAAATGATCACCTTTCATCCCTGATGATTCCGGTGTCTCACCTTGGCCCCATTTCATCCAAGCCAGCATCGATTTACAAATATGCACTCCGCGATCATTGATCAAATTAGCCTTGACCACCTCATAGCCATTTGCCTCTAAAATATTACTTAAAGCCATTCCCAAAGCCCCATTCCTAGCATGCCCCAAATGTAGCGGTTTGTTTGTATTTGGCTGTAAATATTCTACCATCACTTTTAATTTCTTCTTACTTGCCTCGTCACTTTCCACTGGCACTTTATCCAACAACTCCAGCAAAACTCGGCTTTTTATTTTTATATTAATATAAGGACCCTGCGCTACGGCCGACTCAAATATCTCCTCGCTTTTCAGCTGTTCATTGATCGCCCTTGCGATCTCCTGCGGATTAAGTTCCAGTTCTTTGGCCAATAAAAAACAATTTATCGTAAAATCACCCAGTTCAATATTTGGTGGAAATTCCAACTTAACATCAATGTCTTTATCGTACAGCTTAGTAATTTTTTCTTTAATCAGTTTTTCAATTTTTTCTAATATATTCATAAAACCTCTTATATGTCGCTTTTGTGTAATTCGCCGGTCTAAACGGAGTAAAAAACTCCTAAATCCTTCGGCTATATCTCAGGTGACAATTATACGCCAGTGTTTCTATATATTTATATTCTATAACTTTTTCAGGTAAAAGACAATTTCTTTTTAGGTTTATTCTTTTTCTGGTATTATCAATATAATAAGGGAAACTTATGAAAAGTACGGGGTTAATATCAAAAACGTGCACCTGACTATACCTGAATGTGGTATATTTGAACC
>CAYZYR010000033.1:0-6784 GCA_964482785.1 uncultured Candidatus Saccharibacteria bacterium
AAGTCGTAACAAGGTATCCGTAGGGGAATCTGCGGATGGATCACCTCCTTTCTAAGGAGTCCCTATGTAATAACATAGGCATCCCAAATTAAATTTTGAATTAATTTAGGGAAGGTCGATCTCGAGGAAACTCGAGCTCTCACATTCTTATAACCGCATAATGACTAAGATTTTTTTAAAACCAAAAAAGACTCAGAATTGAGTCTTTTTTGGTATATTCGTTTATCTTTGCTGACTTTGTAGTATGAAAATAATCAGTTGGAATGTTAACGGAGTAAAGTCAGTTTACAAGAAAGGGTTTTTAGATTGTGTAAAAAGTGAAAATCCAGATATTTTATGTTTACAAGAGATAAAGATTGATGAAACGGTTCTGCTACGAAAAATTGAAGAAATTGACGGATATAAGGGATATTATAAGTTTGCTCAGAAAAAAGGTTATGCTGGAGTAGCTATTTATACAAAATGGGAACCAATAAGAGTTACAAGAGAGATCAGTTTGGAAAGATTTGATTGTGAAGGCAGATTTTTAGAGGTGGGATTTGAAAATTGCACTTTAATTAATTTATATATGCCTCATAGCGGACGGCAAAAAGAAAATTTGGCTTACAAATTAGAGTGTTATGAGTACATCTTGGAATATTTGAAAGGTAAGAAGAATGTTATTTTAGCAGGGGATTTTAATATTGCCCGTAATGAAATAGATTTGGCCAAGCTAAAGACGAATGTAAATAACATCATGTTTATATTTGAAGAGAGGGGGAAAATTGACTGCCTATCTGGCGGTTTTATAGACTCTTTTCGTTTTTTTGATAATAGTGGTGGCAATTATACATGGCGGCCTTATATGGCAAAGGCAAGAGAAAGGAATTTGGGCTGGCGGATTGATTGTATTTGGGTGACAGTTGGCCTTGAAAAAGAAATGAAAAACACCTTTATTTTAAAAGATATTAAGGGCTCAGATCATTGTCCGATAGGTCTAATTGCAAAATGAGGAAGCGCGCGATCATTTAGTGTCCGGATGCAAAACAGGCAAGACGAATTTTATTGATTTTGCCAATGCGATTATCTTACATGTCGGTTGCAGAGATGAAGCTAAGGATGTATTGCAGAGGTACAGTGAATTCTGGAGGGCGTATCTTGCAGGGGAGGGAGTGGAAGTATTGCGGGACACAAGAAAGCCCAAGATACGGCGATGTCGACCATCAAAGACTTTACAGATGATGATAATGTTGTTAGGGTGGCTGAGAGATGATACATGAGCTGGTGCCCCTTATGGAGTGGGTCATGGCAAGCGCCTAGTAGACTTGGCAGTTTCTCGGAATGATATCTATCTTAAGATCTGTTGAAACAGCCATACGTCGTTTTGATTTGATCTTCAAGGAGAGTAGTTGTTGAGAATCCACTCTTCTTTTTTTGATATTTAATTAGTGGTATACTTAAATAAGTATGACTAACTAATATTCTTAATTGTCTTATGGTTAGTAGGAGAGGTTTTGAATTCAAATAATATGTTTTTCTCTAGAAATCCTGTTACTTTTTGGTTTGTTTCAATGCCGATATTTCTTTGGATTGTGTTTAGTAAGCAAACTATGCGTTTTTATCATATTTTTTCTATTCCGGAGCTAGCGAGGACTCTTTTTGCTCCCTGGAAGAGAGATGAGATCTCGATGGAAGGTTTTTCTTTGGGGGATAAGTTCCACATATGGATTGAGAATCTAGCTACTAGATTTATAGCGTTTATTATTAGGTCTATTACTATTGGTGTTGGATTTGCTTCGATGGCAGCTTGGTTTGTCTTGGGGTTAATTTTAATTCTTCTGGTCTTGATATGGCCTCTGATGTGTTTGGTTGTTTTTTACTGGGGAGTAAGGTGATGGTGAATGATTATAATAAAACAAGTACTGCTTTAAGTGTTAGATATGAGCAAACTGCGATATTTGGTTTGTCGAAATTTTTGGCGCCTGTTTCGATAATTTTGCTTGTTTTAGTGACAGTTTTAATATTATTAACTGGCAATGAACGTTTATGGTTGGTTAATTTTATAGTAATGGTGAGTATTCCGATACTTTTATATTTCAGATTGGGTTTGTCGAATAAAAGTATTAAAAGCGATTTAGTCCAATGGACAGAGAATAAATCGCTAAATATTGCGGAAACCATGTCTCCGTCTGCTATTAATTTGCTTATGACGGCCGAAACGGCTGCCAATCACTATCATCTTCCAATGGCTCCGTTTATGTTAATGTATGGTTTTTTGGGCGATATTCAGGGTCAGGAAATGTTTATGAGGCTGGGATTGTTTATTAAGCCCGAAAATTTAATTCAGTTTAATAATCAAATAGTTGAACAGGCTGGTTCGATGGATAATGTGATAGGCGAGTCGGTGAATTTCGCGCTAGAAAACGGAGAAAAGCATCTTCATATTGAGGATTTTCTGGTTGGACTAACTAAGTCGGATGATTTATTCAAGCGTTTTTTACAGGAGTCAGACCTGGATGAAAAAGCGGTGATAGAGATAGCGCTGTGGCATAAAAGATTGAGGAAGGAAAGATATAAACCTCCGTTTTGGGAAGCGCCGGTGATTGGAGGAGTGGGTCAGGATTGGGCGTATGGCTATACGAAATTGATGCAACAGTTTGCCCTAAATTTGACAAAAGTTTCACTGGCGATGGGGTTGCATATTCAGATATTTAGTAGAAATACTTATGTGGACTCTATAGAGACGATATTGGCGAGGAATACAAAAAACAATGTGCTTTTGGTTGGAGATTATGGAGTGGGGAAGAAGACTATGGTGAAGGCGCTGGCAAAAAAGATCGCTGAGGGAAATACTCATCCGGCGCTTCGATATAAACAGATCATGCAGGTTAATGTGGGGGCGCTGTTGTCGGGAAGTAGAGGACAAGGGGAGATCGTAGAGAGGATTAACGGGTTGCTCAATGAAGCTTTGGCAGCTGGTAATATTATTCTTTTTTTTGATGATTTTCATGCTCTGGTTAGTTCGGAGCAAACGGTTGGGAGCATTAATGCGGCGGAAGTGCTGTTGCCTTATTTACAAGGCTCCAGAGTGCAAATAATCGGGGCGACAAATATTGATCGGTTCCATAAAGATATTAAGGCTTCGTCTGGTATAGCGCAAGTTTTTGAACGAATAGATCTACCTGAGCAATCTAAGGAAGAGTCGATCAAGGTTTTGGAAGAAGTGATTCCTTATTTGGAATATAAGTACAAAGTTATCTTTATTTATTCAACATTGAAAAAGATTGTTGATTTGGCTGATAGGTATATTCATGATAAATCTTTCCCGCAAAAGGCAATCGATCTGGCTAGTGAGGTAGCGGTGAGAGTGTCTGCTTCGGGTAATAAGGTTGTGACTCCGAAAGACGTTGGAGATATAATTAGCAACAGGATGAATGTGCCGGTGGGAGAAGCTGATGCGTCCGAAAAAGATAGACTTTTAAATCTGGAAGATATTTTGCATAAGAGAGTGATCGGCCAGAATGAGGCAGTGGTGGCGGTGGCTAATGCCTTGAGGCGGGCTAGAACGGGATTGGCCAGCAAAAATAGACCGGTTGGAACTTTTTTGTTTATAGGGCCAACTGGGGTAGGTAAAACGGAGATGGCTAAGGCTTTGGCAGAGGCGTATTACGGTGATGAAGAAAGAATGATCAGGTTTGATATGTCGGAATATCAGGACGAGGCTTCTATATATCGATTGATCGGGACACCGCCGGCTCCGGGAGCAGCGGGCAAACCGGGAATGCTGACAACTGCAGTTCATGACAATCCTTTTTCTTTGGTTTTGCTTGATGAGTTGGAAAAAGCTCATCCAAATCTTTTGACTTTGTTTTTGCAGGTATTTGATGATGGAAGACTGACAGGTGGAGATGGGAGGACGATAGATTTTACTAATACGACAATCATCACAACTTCGAATGCGGGAGCAGAGGTGATCAGAGAGTATTTGACGGCGGGAAATACTGATGTAGAGCAGTTAAAGGTGATGCTTTTGGATTTCTTACAGAAAAATGGAATATATAGACCGGAGTTTTTGAATCGTTTTGATAGCGTGGTAGTGTTTAGGCCTTTGCAAAGAGACGAGATCTTTCAAGTAGCTAGAATTATGCTTGAGGGAATAAATAAACAGTTGTCGGAAAAAGGAATTAGTATTGAGTTAAGTGATGAGGCGATGGATTATCTGGTTGAGGTTGGTTATGATCCGGTGTTCGGGGCTAGACCGATGAGAAGGGCGATACAGGATAAATTGGAAAATGTTTTGGCTAAAATAATGCTTGAAAACGAGGTTGAAAGGGGTACTGTTATTAAGTTGGGCAAAGAAGATTTGGTTAAAATTTAAAGATTTTTAAGGGTAAGGGACTTTTGGGTGGCGACTCTGGCTTTAGGGGGTTTTAACAAGGCTTAATTTGATTTTTGTGGATGTGTTTCAGTATTGACCGAGCCTGAAATTTAAGGTATACTAATTAAGTAAAAATTGTGAATATGGGTTATAAATTAATCATAAATTTACGGGCGTATAGCTCAGCTGGTTAGAGCGCGTCACTGATAATGACGAGGCCTCTGGTTCAAGTCCAGATACGCCCACCAATTCAGATTTGCCGAAGAAGTTGCCTCGGGGCTTCGCCCCTCGGCATTGGTTTCCGCCAAGAAATTCCAGGGGGGTTTGAATTCCGCCAAAAGGATTCCCGCCGAAATTCGGCGGTTCGAGCCGATGGAAACAAGAAAATCTCTCATCCGTGAGGGATTTTCTTGTTTAGAGAGATTTTCGGCTTGGTTGGCCTCAATAATCCAGTTTCGCATGAGTTCGAGCCAATGATGACCTTTTCGCTCAAAATCCGACAATTTTTCCTCAAATGTTTTCTTTTCCGCCATTAAAGTGTTCTTGCGTTCTTGATACTCCACCAATTCCAACGCTTCGGCTAAATATGCGTCCGTTAGCCGTTCCAGTTTTTCTTTAATGGCGGAAATCTGATCGCGGAGATTTTGAGCGAAAAGGTTTGATGTGTGGCGAGTTTCTACACTTTCATTTTCAAGTTTAGCTAAAAATCTTTCTCGCCACTCATCAGGCAAAGAAACTTTTTGACAAAGATTTTTCACTTGTTCGGTTAAAACTTCTTCCCGCAAAAAGCGATTTTCAGTGCAAGTAATAGTTTTGCTCTTGTGGGTGCAACGATAATATACAAATTTCAAACCACTTTTTTTGATATGTCTTTCGGCGGTTATGGCATAACCACAAATTCCACAAGTAGCAAAACCTAAATACTGAAAATTCTTTGCGCCTCGCTTTTTGCGAGGTTTTCCATTTTGAACAAGTGCTTCCTGTATTTTGTCAAAAGTTTTCTTTGAAATCATTGGCTTATGCGAACCTTGATGAACTTCGCCTCGGTAAGAAAAATGTCCATAGTAAAAAGGATTTTTCAAAATATGTTCTACCGAGGCGAGGGCGAGAGGTTTACCACTTCGGGAGCCAACCAAGCCGAGAGAAAACATTTTGCGTTGAATTGCCGTTAAGGTATATTCACCAGTAGCAAAAAGCTCCAATACTTCTTTTACTTTACCAAAAGTTTTCTTATCAGGTTCAATTGTTCGCAAACGAGGTTCGTTAAAATAACCGATTGGAGCTTTTGCCGACAATTCACCACGGCGTATTTTTTGCCGAATACCACGCAAAATGTTTTCTCTTAAATTGTCGGTGTAATATTTTGCTTGTCCGAAAGCGACACTCAACATAAATTTTCCTTGCGGTGTCGCTTCAAACCAAAATGTCGGGAATTTTAGCGAAGTTATTTTCAAAGTGTCCACTAAATAAATAACCCGTCCGCCGTCTATGCTATTTCTCGCTAATCTATCGGGATTCCATGCTAAAATTCCCGAGGCAGAACCTTTTTCAATTTCGCCAAGCATTTCGTTAAATACTTCACGACCAGGCTCTTTGGCTGTTTTGCTTTCGTAATACTCACGAACAATAAATAAGCCCTGTTGCTTGGCGTATTCCCGAAGCTCCGTCAATTGTGCCTCAATACTCAAAACTTGGCGTTCTTCGTCCTCACTTGATTTTCTACAATATATAAAATATTTGATCATAGCTTCGGGAATTAAATTGATAAAAGGTTTTGCATTACACCGACAATTTTTAAATCTCTATTCATCGGCTCTTGTGCCTTTGGCACAATCCAAACTTTGTTTGGGAACCGCCGAATTTCGGTGGGAATTCTTTTGGCGGAATTCAAAACCCCATGGAATTTCTTGGCGGAAAGGCTTAATATCAAAAACGTGCACCTAGTTTCCTAAAATATGCTCAATAATTTTGCCTCTAAGTTGGGTTGTGAAGCCGCGGTGAATATTAACTTTTTGTTTGAGCCACGAGAGCTTTCCTCCCCAAGCCCCTCCCGCGACCGCACAAAACAGCCGAGCGAGCCACGCTTTGCGACGGCGACCTTCGGTCGCCGTCGCAAAGCGTTCAATTATTCAAATTCTAATGGAAGTTCTAAATAGTGAGTTTTTACGCCCACGCTAGAACTCATTTTAGCACCAAGAGCGACATTTCTGGAAAAATCCCGATTTTGGTGGTGTGTTCTCGACTCCGCTCGAACACATTTTGCGGAAAATTTTTAATTATACTGGGGCGGTTTTGGCAAAAAGCGGAAGGGGTCTGGGGAGGGAGCTTTTTGCCTCTGGGGCGGTCTGAAATGGGGTTTTGTCTTGCCCTGACTGTCCTGAGCGTTAGTCGAAGGGTCAAACGGCTTGTCGTGAGCTTCAGTCGAAC
>CAYZYR010000034.1:0-6600 GCA_964482785.1 uncultured Candidatus Saccharibacteria bacterium
GCTTAGGGTCTTGACAAAAGCCTAATTATGTGCTATAATTGTTTGTCAAGATAGTAATTGGCTTTAACAAACGAATATTTCCCCCGGTAATAGTGAGAAACTTCGTGGTAAGAGTAAGTGAACTTTACCCCTCCTAAGTTTTCTTCCTTATCACGAAATTTCTCTCTATTACACCTTAACACGAGGCTACATTAAAATTTAGAGTCTCGTAAAATTCCACTAGGAAGGTTAAGGAGGTAATGGAGGGGATCAAAAAGCGGACCGCAAGGCCCGCTTTTTGATAAGGGTAATATTATGAAATAAGAGAAGAGATCTTTCGGTGTTTGATGTGGACTGGGATTTGTTTTATTTGTCGGTTGAGGAATTTTATTATGCAAATGGGGAACAGAATATCAGGAAGAGAGGCTGACTGAGAGATGACAGGTTTGGTTGTATTGGCTTGTGTTTGGGTTTTCATACTGTTAGGATTTATGTATGGAAGATAAGCTTTATTTGGCTGCTCTGGCGGCTTGTGAATCGATTGAACCGAGGAATTTGCGGAAAATTATTGATTTATTTGATTTGGCAAAGGAGGTATGGGAGGCAACGGAGGGGAATTTTTTAAATAAGGGGATTGAAAAAGGTTTGATAGAAAAGATAATAGAGTGGCGAAAATATTATTCGGTGTTTGATTTGGCGGAGAGGATTGCGAAAACGAAGATAAATTTAATTGATTACAGGGAAGATGGTTATCCGGAGCTTTTGGGTGAGGTTGAAGATTTGCCCTTGGTTCTATATGTGAAAGGTGAAATTGGGTCGGATTGGGTTAATTTTGGGGTGGTGGGTAGTAGAAAAGCATCGTCATATGGCATAAGGGTAACACAAAGAATAACAGAAGAATTGGTAAAAGCGAATGTTTGTATTGTTTCGGGTTTAGCTTACGGAATAGATGGAGTGGCTCAAAAAACAGTGATTGAGGGTTCTGGGAAAACTATTGGGGTTTTAGCTTCGGGTTTGGATAAAATATATCCTGCTGACCATAGAGTATTGGCGGATAAGATTATATTGGGTGGAGGGGCGATAGTGAGTGAATACCCGCCTGGAGCGCCGCCTTTAAAACATCATTTTTTGAGAAGGAATAGGATAATTGCGGGTTTGAGCGTGGGGACTTTGGTGGTTGAGGCGGCGAAGCATTCGGGCGCATTGGTGACGGCTAAGTATGCATTAGAATATGGGAGGGGAGTTTTCGCGATACCTGGTGATATTGATAGGGAACAGGCGGCGGGAACTAATAATTTGATAAAAAATGGAGCAGTGCCGGTATTTTCGGGGAAAGATATTTTAGAGGAATTGAATTTAATTGAAATCGATCGCCAGATTGAGTCTAAAGAGGTTATTTTGGATAAGACTGAGGATATGGTTTGGCAATTTTTAAATAAACAACCGAAATATTTAGATGAATTGGTTGGTTTGACAGGTATGACGGCGGGAAATTTGAGTTCTGTTTTGATAGGGATGGAAATGAAGGGGTTGGTTAGAGAATGCGGCGGATTGAGTTATATTAGGAATTGTTAGATAAATTATTGGGCGGTTTGTGAATTTTATGATGATAGCGAGGGTTGATTTGAAAAAATTATTTCGTTAACATATACTAGCTAAGTTAAGAAAATAGGAGAAATAATGGCAAAAACGCTTGTGATTGTAGAAAGTCCGGCAAAGGCGAAAACGATTGAGAAATATTTAGGTTCAGGTTATAAGGTTTTAGCCTCTTTTGGTCATGTGAGGGATTTGCCTGAGAGAAAGCTCGGTGTTGATGTGAAGAAAGATTTTGAACCAGAGTATGTGGTGCCGACCAAGGCAAAAAAAGTATTATCTAGCCTGAAAGGTGCTGTCGACAAGGCTGAGAATTTGTATTTGGCGACTGACTTTGATCGTGAAGGAGAAGCTATTGCTTGGCATGTTTCAGAGTGTTTGAAAAGCGGTACCAAAAAGAAAAATGTTAAAAGGATAACTTTTCATGAGATAACCAAGGGAGCGATTGAGGAAGCGGTGAAAAATCCGAGAGAGCTTGATATGGATTTGGTGGATGCGCAGCAGGCTAGGCGAATACTGGACCGGTTGGTTGGATATAAATTGAGTCCATTTTTATGGAAAAAGGTTTTTAAGGGGTTGTCGGCTGGTAGAGTGCAGTCTGTAGCGGTTAGGCTAGTGGTTGAACGAGAAAGAGAGATTGAAAAATTTGAAATAAAGGAGTATTGGACTGTTGAGGCATTTTTTAGAAAACCGGGCGGTAAGGTAGAATTCAAAGCAATCTTGACTAAAGTCGACGGAAAATTATTTAAGGATGTAAATAAAAAAGATAAGGCTGATGAACTAGTAAAAGACATTAAAACAGGAAAATATCGGATTTTATCGGTTGATAAGGTAGCTAAAAAAAGAAGTCCGGCACCTCCGTTTACAACTTCGACTTTGCAGCAAGAAGCCTATCGAAAATTGAGATATTCGGCTAAACAGACGATGACGATCGCTCAGCATTTGTATGAAGGAGTGGATGTCGGCAAGGAGTCGGTGGGCCTTATTACTTATATGAGAACAGATTCTTTTAGCTTGGCTGGTTCGGCTGTTTCGGAGGCTAGAAGGGCTATCGAGAAGGAATTTGGGCCAAAATATGTACCAAAACAGGGGAGGATATATAAAACAAAATCTAAGGGGGCTCAAGAGGCTCACGAGGCGATTAGACCGACATCTTTTTCACGAACGCCGAAACAGGTTAAAAAATATGTTGATAATAACCATTATAGACTTTATAAACTGATTTGGGAGAGAGCGATGGCCTGTCAGATGGTGGATGCTGAGATAGAGGATACTATTGTTGAAATTGGATCGGAAGGATCGAAAAAAACTTATAATTTTACTTCTAAAGGTTCGATCGTGACTTTTTCGGGATTTTTAAAAGTGTATGAAGAGGATAAGGATGAGGTGGTGGAGGAGGATTTTGCAATTTTGCCGGATTTGAAGGCTAAAGACATGGTTAATTTGGTGGATGTGTCAGGCAAACAGCATTTTACGCAACCTCCGGCCAGATATACGGAAGCGTCCCTGGTCAAGGAGTTGGAGAAAAGGGGGATAGGCCGCCCGTCGACTTATGCGCCGATTATGAGTACGATTGTGGATAGGGGATATGTTCAGAAACTTGAGGGGAAATTTCATCCGCAAGAGGTGGGTTTTATAGTGACGGATTTGCTGACGGAGCATTTTAAAGAGATTGTGGATTATAAATTTACGGCGAAAATGGAGGAAGAACTTGATGATATTGCTGAAGGGAAATTGAGGTGGCAGCCGGTTATTCATGAGTTTTATGATCCATTTGAAAAAAATCTTGAAAATAAACTTGAGACAGTCGAGAAAATGTCTGCCGATGAGGAAACGGAGAAGAATTGTCCGAAATGCGGGAAGAATTTGGTGATAAAATTGGGTAGATATGGTAGATTTTATGCCTGTTCTGGTTTTCCGGAGTGCGATTTTACTAAACCTATTGCTGAAAATGAAAAGGGCGAGGAATTGACTGAAGAAGAAGTTAAAGAATTAACAGAAGAAAAGTGCCCTAAATGTGGAGCACACTTGATGATAAGGCAGGGGAGATTTGGACAATTTTTGGGCTGTTCGAATTATCCTAAATGTGATTTCACTAAGCAAATGGCGGCGGGTGAGGCAGTGGAATGTCCGAATTGTAAGAATGGCGAGCTGGTGATGAAGAGAACGAGGAGGGGAAAGCCTTTTTGGGGCTGTTCGAATTATCCGAAGTGTAAGACGGCTTTTTGGACTGAACCTGTTGAGAAGAAGTGTCCAGAATGCGGGGGCTTGATGACGAAAAGCGGGAAAGATATGGTAAAATGTACGAAATGCGAGCATGAGGAGGCAGAAGTAGTTTAAAATACTTTAAACTCATTTTGAAAAATAGATTAAAAGAAGGAAAGGCTGGACTGTATGCCAAGTAGAATACCGAAATCGGTGGAAAATTTAATAGAGGAATTTGGAAAATTGCCTGGTATTGGTCCGAAGACGGCAAGCAGGTTGACTTTTTTTATGCTGACTAAACATGAGGAAGATATTCAAAGATTGGCTGAAGCGGTATCAGGATTAAAAAAGAATCTGATGACATGTTCTCGATGTTTTAATATTGCTGAATCTGATCCTTGTGAGATATGTTCTGACGATAAAAGAGATAGCGAAAAGGTCTGTGTTGTTGAGGAGCCTCTAGATGTTTTGGCAGTTGATCGGGCAGGATTTGATGGTCTTTACCATGTTTTAGGGGGGGTGATTTCGCCGATTTCTGGTGTTGGCCCGGAGAATTTGCGTATTGGCGAATTGTTGGACAAGTTGGATGAAAATATTAAAGAAGTTATTTTAGCGACTGATCCTTCGCTTGAAGGGGAAGCTACGGCGATGTTTATTACTCAGAAAATTAACGGTTTAAAGGAATCTGGGAGGATACCTAAGGGTATTAGGGTAACTCGAATAGCTAGGGGTTTACCGGTGGGCGGTGATTTGGAGTATGCGGATGAGATGACTTTGTCGAGGGCGCTTGAGGGGAGAAAAGAATATTAGACAGTATTGAGTATTAAGAGGTATAGGATGTGGTAAGATGCGCTTTTCGAAGGTCGTGTCCGTTTGCTTCAGTAGTAAATGGCTCTTATTCTCAGTTGGTAAGTGATCTTTGACGACACTAAATTTGTCAATCTTCAAGATGTTCTCTTAAAATATGTCTTCTTTTTGTATGTTTTAATGGAGTGATTATTTGGATCGAATAGAAGGTTAATTTTTTTAGAAAAGAGAAAATATTATGATTTGAAAATTAAGGGGGTATTTACAGAAAAACTGTTGTATTATAGGATTTATTTTGTGTATGATGGTAGTAAATAATAACTTATTTAGTAATTAGGAGGTATAAGTGGCAGACAATGTACCAACGTATTATTGTTTAGTTTGTGGATACATTGGTAATGCTCCTGGGATTTGTCCGGAATGCGGCGCGCAATTAATGGCTGATGATATTAATCTGCCGAATGAAAATGATCCTGAAGACGAAGATATGAAGTATGATGAAAATTTACTTGAGGACGATGACGATGAGGAGACTGATTTCTTGGAGGAAGATAAGTTTGATGATGAATAAGGTGGGGGTTGGGAAATTAAGTGAAATTATTTAATACACTGTCGAGAAAAAAAGAGGAATTTAAATCAATAGATGAAGGAAAGGTCCGAATGTATTGCTGTGGGCCGACAGTCTATAGTCCGGCTCATATTGGAAACTTGAGGGCTTTTTTGTTTAGCGACACCTTGAGGAGGGTATTTGAATACGCTGGATATGAGGTGTTGCATGGCATGAATATTACGGATGTTGGACATCTAGTGGGGGATGGTGATGAAGGTGAGGATAAGCTCGAGGTTGGGGCAAGGAAAGAAAAGATGGATCCGCTGTCTATTGCTCGAAAATATGAAAAGGCATTTATTGAGGATTTGAAAAAATTGGGGGTTGAGCTGCCACAGAAAATCGTTAGGGCGACGGAATCGATTGAAGAACAACAGAGGATAATTAAAATTCTCGAGGAGAAAGGTTTTACTTATATCGGAGAGAAAGCGGTTTATTTTGATACATCGAGATGGGCTGATTATGGAAAATTGGCGGGACAGAATTTGAAGGAGAAGAAGGTGGGGGTTAGGGAAGAGATTGTTGTTGATGAGGACAAGAAAAATCCCCAAGATTTTGCGTTGTGGTTCTTTTTGAAGGGAAGATATGCAAATCACATTTTACATTGGCCATCCCCTTGGGGGGAAGGTTTCCCTGGTTGGCATATTGAATGTTCGGCGATTTCGAGAGAGATTTTAGGTCAACCTTTTGATATACATTGCGGGGCGGAGGATTTGATTGGCACGCATCATCCAAATGAAATGGCTCAAAGCGAGGCTGCTTTTGGAGTACCGCTTTCGAATTATTGGATGCATAATTATTTTTTGATAGCGGATGGGCAGAAGATGTCGAAGAGCTTGGGTAATGTTTATACTTTGAGTGATTTGATAGAGAAGGGTTTTGAACCGGAAGATTTTAGATATTTGTTGCTTGGAGCTCGTTATAATGCTACCTTTAATTTCACGATCAAAGCTTTGGAGGCGGCACGGACGACGGTCAGAAAGATACGGGCGCTTCGGCATTTGCCTTCGACGATAAATCATGAAAAAAGGCTGGAATATATTAAGAAAGTGGAAGAGTATCTTTATGATGATTTGGACACGCCGAAGGCCTTGGCTGTATTGCATGAGGCAAATGATTTTACTTTATGGCAGAAATTTGACAGGGTTTTTGTTTTGAATGTGGACAAAAAAGTGACAGAAGAAATACCGGAAGAGGTAGTCGACTTGTCTAAACAAAGGGAGAGGGCGCGAGGAAATAAGGATTGGCCGCTAGCTGACGAGTTGCGCGAAAGGATCTCTGAACTGGGTTATACGGTTGAGGATAAACCCGAAGGGACTAAGATTTCTAGAAGCTTCTAATTTTTTAACAAGAATATTAGCGTCCTAAAAAAAGGTTGCTTTTTAGATCAAGATAGTTTAGACCATTAA
>CAYZYR010000035.1:0-6209 GCA_964482785.1 uncultured Candidatus Saccharibacteria bacterium
CAAAAGAACTCATGACAAGAAACAAACTTAGTAGAACCACTTTTTTGAGCATATTTCCTCCTTAGAAATTGAATTACTCACTGGTTGGTTCAATTATATTATATGTTACTTAATAGATCAAACTTTTGCTTAATTGCCGTCCCTTTGTTTTACAAAAATTCTTTCAGTCAAATCGCCAACGGTATCTTCTAAGAGTCCGAGATACTCGTCTCTATTTTTAGCTCCGACTTTATCTTCGCACCAGCTATCCATTTTCCATAGTAAAACGTGGATTAATTCATGGAGCACGACTTTGCTGATATCTTTATCTGTCGGTGTTTTAGAAATTAAAATAATTGCTTTTTTGTTCGATTCAACCCGAAAATCGCCAGTTTGGATATAATCGGTGCGGTTGAATTCAACTAATTCAACACTCAAAGCCCAATCATGCATATTTAATTTTTGCTGCCAATGTTTCAGCGCCTCTTGGGCTTGATAAATTCTAGAATCGTTCATTTTTCTCCTTTTAATTTACAAGGGTCTTTGGAGGTCTTCCATGACTTCGCCGATTAGACGGTCAATTTCGGCGATTTCTTGCGCATTTGTAAACCTATGTTTAAATTCAGCATCAATATGGCTATATTTATTGGAAAGTGCCTCAATTTTGCTTGTCATCTCAGGGGATAAAAAACCATAATCTTTGGCGTAATCCATAAAGCCTATTACGCTAGCCCACCATTGGGTACGGACTTTATAATCTCCTTTCCCAGTTACATCATTGACAGGCACTTCATTGCTCCATTTTTCTCGCAGTTGTAACATTTTTTCCACTAGATAGCCACGCATCACCTCATCTGGCAGATATTCACTAGATTCATTCATTTTATACTCCGTATATTATTCATTACTATATTAGCACAACTTATATATTATATGAGCTTGTTGTTGATTATTAATGCAATTTATACTATAATTTAGCCAATTCTTTGACAAATGCTTCTGTGGTTGCTCCAAGGGTATATCTCTTGGATACAGTCACCGAAGCCATCGTTTACGATAGGACTTAGGTAGGCAAAGGAAGGTTCTGAGCGGGATGAGATTGATAGCTATGATTTTTGCTGTTATGCTTCTGGGTGCTTCTATGGCACTGCGAGCTTCTACGGATACCCTGAAGTATACCTATGTGCCCGTGAGCTCCTGGGAGTTCACCAACTGCCGCAGCATAGAAGTGGGCACGCAGTTTAGCATGCTTTGCGTCAACAACAACATCTTGATCGCGGACAGCAGTTTCAACAAAGCTGGCGACAAGCGATATGTGCGGGAGCTGACGCAAAGCGGAAAGCTGGTTCGCAAATGGGGTGATTTCCAGAACCCATGCGGGATCGTGCGCGACAAGGCCGGCAATTACTATATCCTTGACCGGAGACGCGTCAAGATATACAAGTACTCTCCAGAGCGGAAGCTGATCAAGTCGTGGGGAAGCAAGGGTAGCGGCGAGGGACAGATGGGGTTTACATCCGGACTCGCCATCGACGCAAACGATCGACTGTATGTTGCCGACAAGTCCAACAAGAGAATCTCCAGGTTTAACACAAATGGTGATTTTCTGTCGGCATTCGGCGATTCTGTGCTTACTTTGCCGATGGGCTTAGTGGTAGACGGAAAGGGTACGCTCTGGGTGGCGGACAAGGACAGGATCGTTAGATTCGACATGTCTGGCAAATATATCGATTCCTTAGTCCTTGATTTTCCAGATGTCACTGTGGCGAGTATTCCCACGATCGCTCGTTCACACGACGGCGAAATCCTAGTCGGAGCAATAACGGACACGATGTCGTTCATCTTCGGCTTTACGTCGGGCGGAGAACTGATAAGCGCCTCGCTGGCGGCAGCTCCGGCGCAGAAGGGATACGGCGCTTCCCCAAAGGATTTGTATGGAGGGTTTCCCGCCGGCATATGTGTGATCGGCGACAAGATGTACGTCGTCGATGAGATGAAGTATCGAGTGATGGTGCTCAAGAAGAGCAAGATCGATTAGCGATGGCCTAGCCATCAAGCCTTTTCCGGCCTCGGACATTGTCTGAGGCTTTTTATAAATAGAAAATTCAAAATTATTTATTGGGTGAAATTAACTTCCGTTACATAATTTATAATTTGATCTCCCTTTACATAAGTATCAAACTTCACGCTTGCCGTATTGTAGCCGAGGGAATCAATTTTTTGCTTAATAGCTGATCTTTCGGTTAAAATGCTATCTATATAAATTTTGGCTTGTGTAGGAATAAAAAATTCAATTATTTCTCCATCTTCAAAATTTTTCGATGGGTCGTTGGCGAGTACGATACGATTGCACTTATCTAAGTTGTTTGTATAGCGCGGGTCAGCTGTAAGAGCGACATTAAAATTGAAAGTGATGATTTTGTTACTATACTCATTTCGGCCGGTTCGAATATTAGAATCGTTCGTTTTTGGTTGGGACTTTATCAGGCCATGTAAATAATTACTAGCTTTTGGCAGAAGAATAGGACCTTTGATCGCAACCGCAAATACAATAACGGCAAATAAAATTATGTAAACCGGGTAAAGCACTCTTGAGTTAGGTTCAGTTGGTCCCATTACACCCCCTTATATTTTCCCCTTTAAAATAGTGAGAGAAAATAATTTTTAAATTCATCTTGTTTAACTTCGCATGAATAATTAATCTTGAAGTCGCTCCCCTCTATTATAGCCCCTTTTTGTTCGCCATGCGTGACAATCTGAAATTTCTCCTCTTTAAATGTAATAAAATCTTCCAAAAGGACAGATATTGCCAAGGGATCATAAAGCTCAAAAAATCTATTTTTATCATTGGGGAAAACATCGTACCAATTTGTAACTGCTTGTTTAAAAAATGCTGGTATCGGATCATCATTTATTTGAGATAAGTCTTCCTTTTCGATAAGGCATTTTTGAGTTACATCCAGGCTGACAAGTTTTATTTTTTTGATACTGCGAAATGCGTATTGGACAGCTTTGGGATCTTGATAAAAATTAAATTCGGCCCACTTTGTTTGATTGCCAGGGATATTTACAGCTCCACCCATCACTATAAAAGAAACCTCTTGAAATAAATCTGGATTTGAAGAAATTGCTTTGGCGATATTGGTCATGGGAGCCAAGCAAACAATAGTAAGATCTGGATAATTTTTTACAGAATTTATAATAAAATCTTCAGCTTTTTGTATCTGGGCTTTTCTAACTTGGGGTAATTCAATATTACAAAGACCATTTTTACCATGATAATCAAACGCGTGAATAAATTCTTCATTTTCAAAATTTATATCCGATCCGGGATAAACATTTATGTCCGATTCGAGCAATGATAAAACGCCTAATGTATTTTTTGTTGTCATAGCGACAGGGACATTGCCGCCGCAGGTGGTAATACCGAGAATTTCTCCATCAAATTTTTTGACCGCTAAAATGAGCGCCAAAGCATCATCTATTCCCGTGTCAACATCGATAATAATTTTTTTCATCATTTTTTAGGCTCTATTATTTCAATTATATTTTAACACATCTTTCAATTGGGGAAATTTTCTTGACTGTAAATAATATTTATATTAGAATATTTATAATGAAACAGATAATTATGACAATTGATTCTCGTCGTTCAACCTCACACTTATTTGAGGTTGATTGATAGTGTTTATAATTTGAACTCTAACAAGCGGCCTCAATGAGGCCGCTTTTCATATGACTGCAATCTTGACAACTACATCTATTTCGGGAGGCCAAAATGAAAAGAATGGTTGAAGCAGGTCATCACTTTCAGTCTATTGGGACGACTCAATGGACAAAGACAGGTTGGGATCTTATGGAAAAGATAAGACAACCCAAGGACAGCATTCTGCTCTACACGGATGATATTCGCACAGCAGATCAGGTCCCTGCACAGGAAGCAGGAAGCGAACTAGTCCCGTTCGACATGAATCCTGACTTGACGATCATGGAATCGGAAGTAGCCAAGGTGAGTAATGTCGATATCTGGGCGATGCTAATGGAACTGGCCAAAGTGGGGGCGCAAGGCGCGAGGGATGGCCATTGGCGTTATGAGGAGATCTGGCTCACGAATCATGAGATGAAGCCGACTTCAGTTTTCTCGGATTTCATCTTGCAGTGGCACAAGTACCACGATCTACATGTTCGCGAGGCCGTGAACATTCTCCCCTATTTCTATGTCCGCGAGCAAAGAAACCTTAAGCGTCTACTGGACGCGGCGATGGGGAACTATAAGCTCGAGGTGATTCTCTTTGATCTGCATGGACTATCTTGGAAAATGTAAGCCTTGGCGGCTTAAGAGCGCTAGAGCTTACTCGATCGACTTGTTTGAGCGGTGCGTCAGCACCGCTTTTTTAAATGTTACCTGTTTTAGGAAAATTTTTGTTTCAGGCTTGCGAAAGTTCGTCTGGCTTTCGATGGCCAAGGAGGTTTTTGATTTCGTTTTTATTAATAACATAAGAATGACCGATTAATTCGGCTTTAATCTGACCTTTTTGAATTTTTTTAATACGACTGATGCCAAGCACTTGGGCCACTTCTTTGGTGCTGTAAATCTCTTGATTTTTATTCATCTTCCTCTTTTTCTAGGTGTTGTATTATCCGGTTAACACATGTTAACCGGGGCGTGAACTTGATTCTATGTTGCAGGTTCAATATTTATATACTCTGGCATGATAGTTGTTTTGATATAGTGATGTTAGCCGGATTCTCCCATTTCCATTCGGAGAATTTTTCGGGCTCTAGTAATTGAGGTTCTTTGGTACTAGTGCCGACGAAAATATAGACAATATCTCCTTTTTTTGAGCCGGGCACTTCTCCGATAAAATGGGTAAATGTCAAATCGTCAATTCCTGTTTCTTCCAGCACTTCTCGACGAAGAGTAGTTTCCAATTTTTCATCGCCCTCACAGCGCCCACCGGGAAGTGTCCAGACGGAGATGGATTTCCATTTGTCCGGCGTATAATGTCTATGTCCTATTAAAATTAACCCATTCTGTATGATGGCGACAACCGGACAAGTTTGTTTATCTCCGATGATTTCAAGTTGTTTCAATCCTGAAATAGTCATGGGTGGACTCCTTTAAAAATTTACCATAAATTTAGTGGGTTGGGTACCTTGGCGAGCGGAGCAGTCCGAGCCTGCGAGGATGAACGAAGCGAGCCGGGGGTTTTATCTTTTTCGTTGGTTAACACATGTTAACCGGGGTATTAAATAATTAATAATTTATTACTAATCTTTTCGTTTCTTTTGGTTTACTAAAGTTTTGGGACTTTATGAGTTTTTATTAATTTATGATTATGCTGAAAAATACAAATTGGAAGCCGTCGGGGTCTTTGACGGTAAATTCACGCTTGCCCCATGGTTGTGTTTTTGGTTCGGATTCTGGAGCTATAACGTTTGACGTAACATTTTTGTAATACTCATCGATATCAGAAACTTCTACATAGGTATAAATACCGACGCCTTTGGGAGATTGGCTGGATTCGGGTTGGATTTCCACTTTGCTTTCGTCTTTGAAGGCTAGGGTAAAATCGCCAAGTTTCACTCTGGCAGTTTCGTCTTTGACTTCGACTTGAAAATTCAATTTTTGGTAAAATTGGACCGTTTGGTCGATATTTTTAACTGCGTAAAAATTTGAATGGAAGCGTTTAATTAAATTATCCATAATTCTCCTTTGTGGGTTGATTCCATCAATTTTATCAAAATTTTATATTTGATTATGTTTTATTTTGGAGAATAATTATTGATAGCTACGTCCAGTTCAAGCTCTCGGCTGCTATGAACTCGTACCAGTCCGTTTCATTAGTGGCGATTTTAGAAAAGTCAGATATTTTATTTAAAAATCTATGCAAATCATTGCACTTTGGTTTTTGAGTTGCTTCATATGCACGATGAATAAATTTTTTAAATAAAGATAACTCCATGGGAACAATTCGAGATATACCTCCATAATAGCTAATTGGGACCTTATGTAGATAAAAAAAGTGAGCCAGGGTGGCATGGTTTAAATTCTTCGCTATAAAAATACAAAATGATTGCTTATTAGTATTTTTGAAATGGTTACCTAAGTGCCTCGCGACTGGCTCCCCCTCCATTTCATACTGCTTTTGGCCAGATGAAAGTGTTACTTCGACAATTAAATTGTAATCTTTGTAAAAACACTCGATATCAGCCATATTCCCGGGGGC
>CAYZYR010000036.1:0-5797 GCA_964482785.1 uncultured Candidatus Saccharibacteria bacterium
AAGTAAAGAACACCTCCTATATCCGTGAGAGATTGAGGATGAGGAGGGTGTGATTCCCCAAAAAATACATTGGACAAAACAGACAAAATCTGTTAGAATTAATACACAATAATTGAAAGGAAGGTGATTTTAGTGGAAGTCAAGCGTAAGGAACGTGAAGGTTTTGAAGTTTTACTCCGTCGTTTCTTCAGAGACGTTCAACAAAGTGGTGTTTTAACTGAGATCAAAAAAAGACGCTACTTCACCAAAGAACCATCTCGTCTAAAAAAAAGAGAAACCGCCACACGAAAAGCAGTACGAAAAAGGATTAAACAAGGGTACTAATTAATTTAGCGCTCCTTTTTCGAGGTGTAAAATGAATTTAATCGAACAAATAGACACTGATATTAAAAATGCTATGCGCGAAGGAAATGAAGAAATAAAAAATACTCTTCGTTATCTAAAATCAAGCATCAAAAATTATCAAATTTCAAAAGGTGCAGATCTCTCTGACACTGATATTATCCAAGTAGTGCAAAAAGAGGTCAAACAAAGAAAAGACGCCGCCGATCAATACAAAAACGCCGCCAGACAAGATTTGGCCCAAAAAGAAGAAGCAGAAATACAAATATTAAAAAAATACCTGCCCGAACAAATCTCCGATGAGCAGCTAAAAACCATTGTCACAAAAGCCATAGACCAAACCGGCGCCAAAGAACTAAAAGACATCGGAAAAGTCATGAGCCAGGTATTACCCCAAGTTCAGGGTAAAGCCGATGGCGGCAGAGTTTCATCCATAGTCAGGGAGATACTCCAATCATGAACAAGACCATAAAATATGGCTTAATTCTGACAATTGTTATCTCAATAGTAAACCTGACGTTTTTATCTTTGTCTGCCATCATCAACCACTTCCTCGTTGATAACCGAACAATATCAAACTTATTTATTATCTTAGCCTCGATCATCTCATCTTCCATCATCTCATATTTTATAATCGCTTCATCACCAATTCTCAAAGAATATCTTAACACTTTCCGCCGTTTGTTAAGACTTGAGAGTCTTAGCCATCCCCTTATGGTTCGATTTTCCCATGAAGCGCCAGGTACATACCACCACACCCTTACTGTCGCTAATATCGCTTCCCGCGCCGCCAAAAACATTAATGCCGACTCTCTTTTAACTCGAGTTGGCGCCTATTATCATGACATCGGCAAAATAAACAACGCCGACTATTTTATCGAAAATCAATCTCCAAACCAAAACGCCCACGACGAAGTAGACCCTCAACAATCAGCCCGCATTATTATCGATCACGTGCTCGACGGCATAAAATTAGCCGAGGAAAACCGTCTTCCCCAAGAAGTTATAAATTTCATTAAAGAACATCACGGCACTTCAACCGTTGAATATTTCTACCAGAAAGCTAAAAATGAAGACCAAAAAACAAAAAAAACCGACTTCAAATATCCCGGACCCAAACCTCAATCACCCGAAACCGCTATTGTCATGTTGGCCGATATACTAGAAGCATCAGTTAAAGCTCTCAGCAATCCAACCCAAGAAGACATTAAAAATATCATCAACCAAACCTTTGAAGCAAAACAAGCCGACGGCCAGCTAGATAATGCCGGACTAAACGCCAACCAAATAACAAAAATCAGAAAATCTTTTCAAGAAAGTCTCACTGCCATTTACCATAACCGCATCCAATACCCAAAAAAAGAAAAGAAAAATGCAAAATAACATTATAAATATTTATAATAAAACAAAATTCGACCCCAACAAGGGTAGACTGCAAAAAATAACTCAAGATATATTGCAACAAATCGGACTAAACGATATAGTAAAGATAGACCTTACAATATGCGGAGAAGCCTACATCCAAAAGCTAAACAATAAATACCGAAAAAAAGACAAGCCAACAGATGTATTAAGTTTCCCCATAAACCATTTTTTTCGTGGCAAAAGAAAAAAAATCGCCAGCCCGGAAATCAATAATACGCCTACACATCTTGGAGATATTGTCATTTGTCGCTCAATCTGTCAAAAACAAGCCAAAAAATCCGACCACAGCACAGAAGACGAGTTTTATCATTTATATCAACACGGTTTAAAACATCTTCTAGGCTTTCATCACCGCGAAAATTAGGAATCTAGAATAATGAATTATACTGTCAGTTAGGCATCCAAATCTCATAATTCATAATTCCAGACTCATAATTCCAAAACCCGGAGGGATTTAATGCAAAAATCAAATATAACAGTAGGGATAGACATTGGAACATCCAAAGTAACCGTATGCGCCGGAACCGTACAGGATGGCGTTATTAACATCATAGGTATTGGCAATTCACCAAATAACGGCGTCAGAAAAGGAATGATCGTCGACATAGAAGAAACTGTATCAGCCATAACAACCGCTCTTGAAGAAACCGAAAGAATCTGCGGCACCCAAATCACCGACAGTTTCATTGGCGTCAACA
Source organism: uncultured Candidatus Saccharibacteria bacterium (assembly GCA_964482785.1). Classification (GTDB taxonomy): domain Bacteria; phylum Patescibacteriota; class UBA1384; order VFKW01; family VFKW01; genus CAYZYR01. Next base: position 2,466 of record CAYZYR010000036.1, read on the forward strand.
ATCCACAAACCATATGTACAAAGTCTAAAGGTGTTATCGCTATCTCTCGTCCCGATGGAGAAATCACCGAGTCAGACGTTCAACGCGTTATCGAAGCCGCTCGCGCCATTGCATTGCCTCCAAACTATCAAATTATCGACGTCATTCCGCAATCTTTCACCATCGACGGCCAAAAAGACATCAAAGATCCAGTCGGCATGAACGGTGTCAGACTGGAAGCCGACGTCCATGTTATCGGCGCTTCCCTTGCCGCCATCAAAACTCTTACCAAATGCATAGAGCAGGCCGGACTAGCTGTCGCCGACCTGACATACTCGCCCCTAGCCAGCTCTTATGCTATTTTAAATAAAAAACAAAAAGAAGCCGGAGTCGCTTTGGTTGACATAGGCGCCTCCACTACTAGCATTACTGTTTTTGAAGAATGTGATCTCGTCCATGCCGCTACTCTAAATATCGGCAGTCTCCATATCACCCATGATATCGCCATAGGACTAAGAACCAACCTTGAAATCGCCGAAAAAATCAAAATAAAATACGGCTACGCCATACCAACCAAAGTCAAAGAATCAGATAAAATAAATCTAAAAGACTTCGACTCCTCAGAAGACGAAGTAGTAGAGAAAAAATATATCGCTGAGATTATCGAAGCTCGCTTAAATGAAATATTTTCCATGATTCGAGCCGAGCTCAAAAAAGCTGGCAAAGACGGCGTTCTGCCAGCTGGTATCATCTTTACCGGAGGGGGTAGTAAAATCGCCGGCCTCGTTGAATCCGCCAAAGAAGAGCTCCGATTACCAGCTCAGATCGGTTATCCCCATATGGAAATTTCAGGTATGATTGACAAACTTGATAATCCCATGTATTCTACAAGCGTAGGACTCATGCTTTGGGGCATGAATCATTACAATGATCTGAACCAATCGAAATTCGATATCGTAAAAATGGGAGGGGTATTCGATAAAGTTAAAGGAATATTCCGCCAATTTTCGGCGTAAGTGGGGGCTTGATGGAAAAAAATGCTCAATTAGAAACATTTGCAACAATTAAAGTATGTGGCTGTGGAGGATCTGGGAATAACGCCATCAATAGAATGATCGCCGCCAAAGTAAAAGGCGTCGAATTTATTGCTATCAATTCAGATGCCCAAGCTCTTTTACACAATGACGCTCCGATAAAAGTCCAAATCGGTAAAGAAACTACGCGCGGACTTGGTGCCGGCGCCGACGTTGATAAAGGCCGAAAATCCGTCGAAGAAGACAAAGATGAAGTTTATGAAGTTCTAAAAGGCGCTGACATGGTTTTTGTAACCTTTGGCGCCGGTGGCGGCACCGGAACCGGCGCTGCTCCCGTAGTTGCCCAAATCGCCAAAGAGTTAGGCGCTCTCACTATCGGCATTGTTACCAGACCATTTAGCTTCGAAGGCCTAAGGCGCAAAAAAATCGCCGAACTTGGCATTGAAGAATTAAGAGAAAAAGTTGATACCTTGATTGTTATCCCAAATGATAGACTTCTTCAAGTTATTGATAAAAAAACTTCCCTTTCTGACGCTTTTAGCATTGTAGACGAAATTCTAAGACAAGGCGTTCAAGGTATTTCAGATCTTATTACTTTGCATGGAGTGATTAACGTCGACTTCGCCGATGTCAGAACCATCATGTCAGACGCCGGTTCAGCTCTTATGGGCATTGGCCGCGCCTCAGGCGATAACCGCGCCGTCGAAGCCGCTAGAGCAGCCATCGACAGTCCTCTGCTTGAACTTTCAATCGACGGTGCCAAAGGGATCCTGTTCAACGTCACCGGCGGGCCTGATATGAGTATGTATGAAGTAGACGAAGCCGCTAAGGCCATCACCGAGGCCGCTGACCCAGACGCCAATATTATCTTCGGCTCCTTAATAGACGACGCCATGTCTGGCGAGATTAAAATCACTGTCATTGCTACCGGCTTTGAAAATGAAGTCCGCCGCAAGCCATCGACTCCGCCGCCTCAGCCGGAAAAGAACGAAGATACCATTGTTTCAAGCATGGGCATTCCGCGTACTCCATTTTTCACAAGGGACACTTCCCTCAAAGACAACAATACTTCAGCTCCCAATTTCACTAGCCGCACCGAACCAATCATCGAACTAAAACCTGAAGATGACGACAATGATAAAAATGATAACAATGATGACGAATTAGACGTACCCGCATTCATAAGAAGAAAACTTAGATAATCCAATCGATAAGATTAGTTTTGACACGAAACTAACAATTCAAGATTATACAATCTTAGTAATAACTGTATGTTTGTTTGCCGTCGCAGTTTATTCCGGAGCAAAAAATTTCAATAACAGCTTGCCGTCTTTAAAAAATTATCTTAAACAACTATTAAATATAACTTAATTTCCAGATGCCCTTTTCTTAAATATAAGATAAACCATACCTGAATCAAGTTCTACTCGATTATCTCCATTATCCCAATCCGCTATCATATGTATGCCATTAATTTCTACTTTTACTAAAGGTTGAAAATATCTAAGAAGCTCTTGAAGATTTGAATCGGTAATATTGTCCAAACTGGCTTCAAACTTTTCTTTAACAACCTCATCGTACCACTCTTTCGACATGCCATTTATATAGACTCCATCTTTTTTTAAATAATCATAGTCATCCTTAAATTTTTCAAAACCAGAATGAGCGCCAAAAGAAGTCAGGATGTCGAATTGGTTTTCTGGAGGCAAGACACTCGGAAGATTTGCCACATCGCATTGAATATCTGCCCTTGGATCGTTTATATCTACACCAGTTACTTCAGTATTGGTATGGAATCTTTCACTAAATTGTTTGGACGGATTTACTCCGCAAAATATATCTAGAACTTTTTTCCTTCAAATCGTGGTTTGATGAGATGTAAAAAAGCAAAATTACTTTCCAAGTTATGGAATTCTTCAATACGATCACTCTTGTAAGCAATCGTTTCCATTCCTTCAATAGTTGCTGGGTCTTGTGCTAATATTTCAGCAAGCCTACTCTGAGCTTCGGATTCTTCTTGATGCTCGCCCGCAGACATCTCGTTATCATTAGATGGCGCAACAAATTTTGCATTATTTTCATCAGACAAAAGTTCCATATTTTCCCTCATTTTTAATTGGGCTGTTTTCGTTTTATTTGTTATCATATTTATAAAGGGTTAAATAAGCATCTATGCTAACACTATCGTATTCAGGAAACTATAAAAAGTCAAAACAATATTGTATACGTTACCATATTATGAGTAATATAGATTTTCCCGTGTTCGGTTTTAGGGGTAATTTTAATCTCAAGAGAACCATTCTCAATCTTTGAGAGGAA
>CAYZYR010000037.1:0-5662 GCA_964482785.1 uncultured Candidatus Saccharibacteria bacterium
TTGACCTATCAAATAAGAGTAAACTAAACTTAATTTGTGGCTTGATAATAATAAGGGGAGCATAAAATCAAAATATTCTTAAAGTTAATATCCAAACTAGCCATTATAACTATGCTGGTAGAATTCTGCCCAATAAAATTGTCTTGGGAAGAGACACTCTAACGTTGTCGGTATTATTTACTCCCCGCTCAACAGTTTCTCTTTCCTATGATGATATAAGTAGTATTATCTATAGATATTAATAATCCGACCACACCAAATAAATTAATAGAGGTGAGTTCTAGAATTTAGCGCAACACTTTGTATTTATTACTTTAGCCATCACTTCATTAGGCGTCAAATAGTTGAGGGATTTTCTGGGCCGGTCGTTGAGTCTTTCTTGAACGAAGTTTAGGTACTTTTGATCAATGGTTGCCATGTCTTGGCCTTTGGGAATGTACTGGCGGATAAGGCCGTTCATGTTTTCAACTGTCCCTTTTTGACGGGGCTTAAAGGGCTCGCAGAAGTAAGTTTCGGCTTCGTACTCATCGCATATTTCTCTATGACCGGCATTCTCTCCGCCATTGTCGCAGGCAATGCTTTTAACGAATCTCGGCGGCAAGCTCTCGCAGGTTTTCTTTACGGCTTCGGTTGTTTCTTCGGCTTTTTTGTTTTTAAGTTTATGCGCTATTACGTACATGGCTTTTCTCTCCAGCTGTGTTGAAACAGCTCCTTTACCTTTCTTCCCTTCCAGTATGCCTACTTCAAAATCTCCGTATCTTTCCTTGCTTGAGACAACTTTCGGTCTTTGGTTTATTGAGACCTTCTCCGGTATTTTAACATGTTGATGTTTCCTTGTTCCCCATTTTTGTCGTTTCTTTTGGCGTCGGCGAAGATGCTTGTAAAGTTTTGGGTTATCGCCGCCCTCTTTGGCTTTTTGGCAGATGTGCTGGCAGATAGTTTCCATACATAGAGTTTTAACAAGAGCGTCCTCAAGTTCTGGCGGTAAATGCTCTTTTAGACGCCCGGCGATTTGCTGGGGCGAGCGGTCTTCCTTAATTCTGGCCTCTGCCCACTCTTCAAGCCTGGAGCATCTGTCTAACTTTTTCTTATTGGCAAGTCTGGCTTTACGTTTTGCTGCCTTTTGTGCTAGTTCGGCGCTATAGGGACCCAATTGTGGCTTGTGGAGTTTAATCTCGCGAATGATTACACTATGATCTCGATGAATTAATTTAGCTATACTCCGTTTGCTTACCCTTTTGAACTTTAAATAAAATTCGATTCTCTGACGATCGTAAAAAGTTAATTTTTGCATTCCAGCTCCGCTTGTGATTTAACAGCTTATTTTATCCCAAGTGTTGCAGTAGGTCTAGAATTCGCCTTTATTTGTAAAAAAATGGTAGAATAAGAAAAATAATGATATAATATAATTAGCTAACACTCATGGGGGATGCACTATGTCAAAGCAAAATAAAATAAAAATTCTAGTTGCTGGTTGTATTTTTACAGTAGCCCTACTTGCAGTTTCTAGTCATTATTTGCACGGCAAATTAACTTTTCGCGCAGACGTTACCCCGCCACCGGCTAATTCTACTGCTTCCGTCACATACATCGATGGTAATGGGAATACACAGACAGTTGCAAGTAACCCAGTTAGCCTTATTATAGACTCAACACCGGATACTATTCCGCCTGTAATTGATATTACTTCCCCGTCGAGCTATGCGACAATCTCAGGCAATACTAACATTACAGTAGTAGCCTCAGATGATAGGACTTTATCTTTGGTAAAATTAAAAATTGACGAGACTGATTTATTGAGTCAATCGACATCGCCACTCAGTTTCAACTTAAATACTACTCTATATAAAAACGGAGTTCACACTTTAACAGCTTTAGCGCTTGATGCTTCCTCCAATAGTGCAACTAGAACTATTACAGTAACGATAAATAATGCTACTCCTCCACCGAGTTCGCCAATCAGTTTAAACCTGACAATTGCCAAGCGCATTGCAGGTTGCCCGACACTGTCTGGTACAATTACTATCACTCCAGTCGGCTCGATGACTCCTCTTATAAACAATGACGCAGTTTTGCTAGACACTTCGTGCAATGTAACATATAGCCCTGCCGTGGCAATAACTTCAGGCCAATATAATATAATTCTGGATTTTGATACTTTGCTGAAAAAAACACTAAATACTATCTCACTACCTTCTGTATCAACCATAAGCGCAGGGAGTTTTATCCAGGGCGACATAACTAATAATGATTGCATTGATACCTCGGATTGGGGTGCCCTATTCTCTAAATGGAATTTGATCCCGACATCGGCCGGCTGGGATTCTAAATATGATCTCAAAGGAGACAACAACCAGATTGGTATGGAAGATTGGGGGGTCATGTATTTCAACTGGAACCAGGGTTCAAATTGTGGAATCTAACATTAAGTAAAAAAGGGGTAATTATGCACAAACATTTATTCTCTAAAAAACAAATGATTACAGCGGGTGTGATAATGATCGTAATAATTTCCACAGCAATTTTTATAAGATCATATTTTGACAAAAGTAATAATAGCGCCATCAAAGCAGATACCGTTCTGACTGGTCAGCTTTCTTTTAGCACGCCTACGACATCGCTGGCAACTGGTAGTACTTTCAATGTTTCTCCTATCATCAATACTGGCGGCCAATCTATTATAGGTTATACAATTATAATAAATTATGATTCTACAAAATTAGATGTTGTAAACACTCCGCCGGCATCAATGGGCTCGTTGCTTTCATTGACGACTGAAAATCTGGTTGTCGCCCCTGGCAAAATTCGCTTAGGACAGCAAGGAACAGTTGGATATAATGGATCTGCTGGCTCAGTTGGCACGATAGCTTTTCGTGCAAAAGGAACGGGTAACACATCCATTAATTATATGTTTACGGCTGCAGACGCTAACACATACGGGGACAGTGATTTAATAATTTCGGGCGGTGATGACATTCTAAACTCTGCTACACCCTTGAATCTCACCATTTCTTTTAACACTTTTTCCTCAAGTATTAAAAACCGCATATCCAGTAGTGGATGCTTACCATCAAACGGCACTATGACGATAATAAACTCCTCGACTCAAGCTACTGTTATTTCGAATGCGCCAGTTTCAATGAGTACGACGTGTGTTGTCTCAGCTACAGGGAATATCAATCTCTCCGCAGGAACATATAATCTTATCTTCAATTTCCCATACTTGGTTAGAAAAACAGTTAACAATGTTGTTTTTCCGGGTTCTACCATGATCACCATTGGGGAATTTACTTCAGGTGATATAAATAACGATGGTTGTGTCAATATCGTAGATTGGGGGGTATTATTTGCTAAATGGGGCATTACCCCAACTTCAGCAGGCTGGGATCCTAAATACGATTTGAAGGGTGATAATTCCCAAATTGGAATGGAGGACTGGGGAGTAATGTATTGGGGCTGGAATCAGGGCGCCTCATGTGGACCGTAAAAAATAGGGAAATACTAAAGGAGTAAATATGCGGCATAATAAATTCAAAAAAAAACATATTCATCTGTTGGTTGGTCTTCTTGTAATTTTAGTATTGGTATTGATAATTGTATTTCAATTGTCGCATATAAACCCGTTTATGAGCGCCGATCAAATTGCACAATTGCCGGGATCATTGTCGCTTAATATAGACAGCTCTTCATACAATCCGGGAAACACATTTAATGTCAAATCAAATATTAATACTGGAGGTCAACCAATTATCGGTTATGTCGTACGAATTACATTCGACCCGGAGAAGGTAGAATTGGTAAATGACCCGCCAGTAACTCCTGGTACTCTTATGTCAACGACAACCGATAATGTATTTATCGCCCCTAATATTATCCGCTTTGGCCAACAATCAGTTATTCCATTTACTGGGACAGGACTTATCGGAAAGATTGCTTTTCGTGCTAAGACCTCGGGCAGTGCTGTGTTTGATTATTATAAGAGGCCTTCTTATAATGGTGGCTATGGCCCTAGCAATACTGGAGACTGCGATCTTATTATATCAGGAGGAGACGACATTTTGGGCAGTACTTCAAATGCCACTATAACTATTACTGGAGCTACCGTGCCTGCGAATCCTCCGCCTGCTAATCCTCCAACAGTTACTCCCCCGGTTACATCTCCCGCTACGCCTCCTGCAAGTACTCCCATTGTCCCTGTCCCAAAATCCACCGAAAAGCCAACCGTAAATTCTACACAACCCAAACCAAAGTTGCCAGCCAAAAAACCAATAGCAACCACAAACACAGTTGATGTAAACCCTATCGAAAGTTTATCGCTAATCATACTCAATAAGGAAACTGCTAGTGCGAATGGCAAGGATGAAATTATATTTAAAATCACAGTCAAAGATGCTCTGGGCAATATTATTACAAACAAAGAGCCGGCTTTGTCGGTTACTGGTACCAATAATCAGGTTAGTGAGCCAGTACTCAAAAATAACACTTGGGAGATCCGATTAATATCTACTACAGCAGAATCAAAATCAGTTAGTGTGCTGATTGATGACATAGCAATTGGCACGTCTCGTAATGTGACTTTTAGAGCTCCAAATACTCTTGAGCGCTTTATTGACCGCCTCGCAAATAAAAAATACTACTCAAGGACAGTAATATATACAATTGTCGGAATAGTAGTTTTGCTGATCTTAATTTTTCCGATGTATTTGAAATTAAAATATAAACTAACCAACCTTAAATTCGATAAAAAAACAAAATCAAAGAATGAGGCCCTTGATGAATTTATGCCGAGACCTGAACACACTGCCTATGAAACATCAGAAACAATCGTATCTTCAGATATTGAAGGTAGTAACCGCGAAGCAATCACTAGCCAGAAAACACAGGATATTAATTCTAGAAACAGCAGTTAAGATTATCGGGTTATAATATAAACTCCAATTCAACTGTTACAATACATACCGGGAAAGACCCAAAACTTAAATGTAGGATCAAAGTATCCGCTAAAAAGATCAAATGGAAAAAATTGTACGTACAAAGGTTTGTTCATCTAGATACCCGGACACATATATCTAGGCAAAACTCGCAAAATATGAGATAAAAAACATGGCGATCTAAAGCTGAAAACAGCTTCAGATGAGTTAATCACAACAAAAAAATATTAAACTCGAACTCTAACGTAATAATTAGTATAAAAACATGATATATTTTGAGGTGTTTGCTGGAAGAAGCTCACAAAATATTTGAGCAAAGAATTGAATAATTTTAATGTTGCTTCACTCGCTCCGCTCGCTCGGTTTACTTTTATACGGTCACAGGAGGGGTTTGAGGAGGAAAGCGACCGCATGTTTGGGGAGAAGTGCGCCCCGCACACAAACAGCCGCGTGAGGCGGCTTCCGAAAAATTAAATACATTATAGTAGCGCATAGGGGAGTCGAACCCCTCTTTTCAGATTGAAAATCTGACGTCCTAACCGATAGACGAATGCGCCATTGTTAAAAGCAAAAACTACTATAACAAAAATATGTTAACATATTTTATAAAATTTATCAATCATTGAGACACCAGACACTTCTATGCAAAATCGAAACTAAAATGATTAATAGTTAGATCAACTTGCAATTTTATAACAGAAAGTATAATCTATAAATAGAATCAATCAATA
>CAYZYR010000038.1:0-4817 GCA_964482785.1 uncultured Candidatus Saccharibacteria bacterium
ATACATCAAGGCGTGGTAAAAAATCCGGTTTTGCCGGATTCTGCCAGCCGAGCCAAACTGCAAGAAAAACAAAGCTCCATATTTTCCGAAAAATACGAAGACTATATCCGGCTAGGAGTTGAGGAATGGGAAAAAACATACAAAGAGCTTGAGCCGACCGGCAAAAAATCGATTCTTTTCATAATGACCGATGACACGAAAAACTGCGATGATGTGGCAGAATTTTTGGAAAAAAGCTATCCGCGATTAAAAGGCGCGGTTTTAACTATTCATACAAATAAGAGCGGTGAGATCTCTGAAACTGTGTCGGGCAAAAAAGAAAAAGAATTACAGGAACTTAGAAAAAAAGCCAACGAAATAGACAGCATGGAAAGTCCTTACAGGGTGATAGTTTCTGTCTTGATGCTCAAGGAGGGCTGGGATGTCAAAAATGTAACGACGATTGTCGGTTTGCGCCCCTACGGCTCTGATTCAAAGATTTTGCCGGAGCAGACGCTTGGTCGCGGACTTCGCCGAATGTTTTTTGGTCAGGAGGTGCAAGAATATGTAAGCGTAATTGGCACGCCCGCCTTTATGGAGTTTGTGGAGTCAATCAAAGCCGAAGGTGTTGAACTGGAAAAACGAAAAATGGATCGCACTGGCGCGCCGATAACGCCGACAGTTATTGAAGTTGATACTCAAAATGTAAAAAAGGACATTGAAAATTTGGATATTGAATTGCCTGTTTTAACACCGAGGATACAGAGAGAATATAAGAATCTCGGTTTGCTGAATGTCGCGGGATTTAAGCACGAAAAAATCGAAGTAAAAGAATTTAGCGAAGAAGAAAAGAAAGAGATTGTTTTTAAGGAAGTGATTGACGATAAACTTCATCACACAACGACTTTAAATAGCACTGTTGAGCCAAACTATCAAAGCGTTGTCGGCTTTTTCGTGCAAAGGATAATGAAAGAACTGCGCCTTTTTGGTTGCTATGACATACTTTTCGGCAAGGTTAAGGAATTTATCGGCGAAGAATTATTTAGTCAAAAAGTTGATCTAAATGACGCAAATATTTTGAGGAATTTATCAGAACTGGAAGCGGTAAAAACCATCGTAGAAACTTTCAAAAAAGAAATAAATAATCTGACTGTACAAGATGTCGGCGATACGGAAATAAAAAACTATCTCAAAATAAGCAGCGCGAGACCGTTTGTCGTTACCGATAAAAAATATTTACTGCCCCAAAAAAGCGTATTCAATAAAATTGTCGGCGACAGCGATTTTGAACTTGAATTTGCCGATTTTTTAGAAACTGCTTCCGATGTGCTTTCCTTTGCCAAAAACTATTATGAAATTCACTTCAAAATTGATTACAAAAACGCCAGTGGTGCGATTTCCAGCTATTATCCCGACTTTTTTGTAAAAACGGACAATAAGACGATTTATATTGTGGAAACTAAAGGACAGGAAGATTTAGACGATATTGAAAAAATAAAGAGATTAGAACAATGGTGCGAGGACGCAAGCGAAAGACAGAAGAAGATCGCCTACAAAATGCTTTATGTAAAACAGGAAGAATGGGATAAATACAAGCCGGCGAGTTTTAAGCAGTTGGCGGAGGTGTTTAAATAAAAAAAATTACCGCCAAAGAAAGTAATTCATAATATGATCAAACTCAAACGTATCTATGAAAAAGCGGAAAAAAGCGATGGTTATCGTATTTTAGTTGATCGACTATGGCCGAGAGGTGTAAGCAAGGAAAAGGCCAAGTTGGATTTGTGGCTCAAAGATATTGCGCCGTCAACAGAGCTTCGCCAATGGTTTGGGCATGATCCTAAAAAATGGCCGGAGTTTCAGAAAAAGTATAAAGCGGAAATCGTAGCGAATAAAGAAATTTTTAATCAGTTGAAAAAAATTGTTAAAAAGGAAAAACAACTCACGCTTCTTTACGCCGCTCGCGATGAAGAACATAATGAGGCAATTGTTATCAAAAATTTATTGTGATTAAATTTTAATAAGGTGATACGCCAATGCAATTGGCACAGCCTCCAATTTCACCGAAAAAAAGAGCGGTTCGAGCCTCGTTCAACAATTGCGACCAGATTAAACTTTCTTTGAGCAAAACGTTCAATAAATTCTTTCTGAATTTAATGGGCATTTTCTTCAAAAAAATTTCTACATTGCTCAATAAATTCAACACAGAATTAAATCTATATAAAAATAAAGGGCGCGATTATATCGCGCCTTCAGCACTAAACTTAGACTAACTTAATCTAGAATGTCCTGCCAAACCTCAGCTCAAGGAGCTCAGACTTGCCGTTTAGCAATACTCCTCCCTCGGGAGTTATCCTAACAGTCCCATTTGGGCTCACTTCGACTAAAATCGCTCCTCCGTCCAGATTAGCGACCTTTAACTGAACTAATGCAGTCCTGCCTGAAAAAATAGACGAAAAGCGAAGTTTCATTTCGCCTCTTGTCGGATCGGAAGCAGGCCTTGATAGTAATACTTTAAAGGCCGGTTCTTCTCTGAGATCAGCCGACAGATCACTCGATCCATCTTGCGTTGAGTAAGCATGAACACCATGTCCATTTCTGACCTCAGTGATTATGGTGTCAAAATGTTTATCTATCTTAAGGTTCAGCGACGTTGGTCTGTCGAACCAAAAAACAAAAACAACTAACATAATGATAACCATTAACACACCAAATAATGCAAGGTTTCTCTCCGCCTTCTTTGCTTGCATCTTCCTGACCTCCCCGCTCATTTGATAATCAAATTATAGTATCATAACTCTAAAAAATCAAACCTTTATAAACCTCTTAATTATAGATTTTAGTATTGTTTCTAATCCAAGTAAAATAATTATTGCTCACAAAACAGGTACATCTTGGCCGTCATTATATAGACCCTAATGTAGCCAGAAAAAACTTTGCCATTATCTCAAATTTTTTGATCGTCTTAATCTTTCCTATTCTTTCTTTATTTGTTTGTTATATTAAAAGTTCCCACCCCGCCAAAATACCCTTCATACAAATTCTTGGCTTCTTAAGCAATCCACTCAAATTAAATTATATAAAAATCCATTCACCATATTTTATAACAAAATCAGCCATCTCACGAAAAGATGACTGATTCACACTATGAGCGGGTAGCGGGAATCGAACCCGCCTCTCAACCTTGGAAGGGTCGCATAATAGCCACTATACGATACCCGCAAATATTTATTAACAATAAATATTATACCTTTCATCACAAAAAAAGTAAACACTAACTGCAAGCATATTATTCAATCTAAACTAGATTGCCCCCGACTAAACTTATCCACAAAAGAAATCTCAAATATTTGATTTAACAATGATCTATACTGCACTGGTTCAGATAGATCCCGTACACATTGCTGGATTGGAATAGCAATGAAAAAGCAGTATGGTGTGCCCATAAATACATATGAACATATTCTTCCCAAGTCAAGCCAAATAGCCATAATTTCTAAGCTATCCAAAGAAGCCAAGAAGAGATTAAAGTGGCTCGACTGGTATGCCGCTCATGAAAGCAACGCCAGATTAACTTGCCACCACTTTGGTTTGTCTCCGGATGTTTTCTATCGTTGGAAGAACAGATTCAATCCCTATGATCTTTTAATCCTAGAAGATGACAAGATAACCAGAACTCTGTACAGTATATCTAAAAAAGGGGTACTGTACATTAAAAATGCTTACCAAAATCATTGACAAGCTTATATATATCATTAGAGAAAAACAAATAATTGTTAACAATAATAGCAAAACACAATTACTATATAAAATAAAATGCTTGATAATAAAGTATAAATATCTAAGCATATAAATTAAATCCAAAAAACAGTCATCGATTTAGCAATCACCCTTCTTCAAAGATCTCTAGGATCCCTAACAAGGATCAATATTTTTAGCAGGAAACTTTAAAACGAAATCAAAATAAAAAGAAGACTTATGCTTCTTTTTATTTTTCAATTAATTAAATCATTTATATATCGACTTCTTCAATCTTTTCCATCGGCTGGCCACAGCAAACCAATTCCCCTCCGCCTACCAAAGTTACTTCAACTTCGTTTCCGCATATTTCACATTTAAACTTATCGCCAATTCTTTGTACTTGTGCCAAAATACCTCCTTCTTATATACTTTATAATATCAATAAAAAACAAAATAAAAAATAGCGACCAAAGTCTACTATTTTTTACTCTGCTGCCGGACTAGGATTCGAACCTAGATAAACAGCTTCAAAGGCTGCTGTCCTACCATTAGACGATCCGGCAATAAATCTGCCGCATAGCGGCAGATTTTTATCTTTGATCTTAAATAAGCCAGATTTTGTATCCCATCCTGCTAAAAGAATGGGTGACGATCATCTATCTACGCGACAAGATCCCTCACTTTCGAGAACGAGCAGCCCTCTATTGGTCGGAGAACATTTGTCCTATTCGGACATTAATTCATGTGCCAATTAGAAAGCAGGGACCCACTTGTCTTGCTCCATGCAGGGTTTTCACAGACGATTGTTACCAATCGAACGCGTGAGCTCTTACCTTACCAGTTATTCACCGATACTCCGTTTCTATGCCGGAGCACGTTTTCACCATTGCGTGGCTAACTTCGCCTTCCGCTGTGTAATTTCTGTTGCACTATTCCCGCGCCTTTCGACGGCCGCATATTGCCGCTTTCACGGATCTGCGGTGCATTGCTCTCTGGAGTCTGGACTTTCCTCCCCGAGTTATCTCAGGGCGATCATCTTGTAAGACCAAAGATAAACATATTATACCAAAAATATCCTAATTTGTAAACCCATAAAGAGA